>DOVP01000124.1 GCA_003520025.1 Phycisphaerales bacterium | reverse complement strand
ATCTGCCGCGACTGAAGCAGCAGGCCGAGCCCCCAGTCATCAACACCGGCATCGGTGGAAACCGTGGTCAGCTCCGTGACACCCGAATCCCGCAGGGCGATGATCAACTGCTCGGGAACGCCGCACGGCCCGAAGCCGCCAACGGCGATGGTCATGTCATCGCGGGTCAACCCGTCCAGTGCTTCAGCCGGTGTCGAGTAGACCTTCCGTGTCATGGTACGATCACGTTTTCGTGTCTCAATGGGGCCCAGCGACCCGAGGATTCAACACCATGCCGGTGCTTACGAGCGGCTTGCAGGATAGCGTGCGAATCGGAAGGTGGGAATGAGCGAATCGTCCGCCGAGTTGCAGGGAGGCCGTGGGTCAGTGCTCATGGTCTGCCTACTCGTTGCGCTGGCCGCATTGCCCGACGCGATGGTCCCGCTGGCGCTCAAGGCAGGGGTGATGGATCGGTGGGGAGTCTCGCCATCGGCGGCGCACTGGTTTGTGGCGGCCTCACTGGTGGGGGCCTTCCTTGCGGTTCCGATGCTGCGCCGACTTCAAGCAAGGTTCGGGCCGGGACAATTGGTGGCGGGGGCGGCCCTGATCAATGGTGTGGCGCTGGTGGCTCTGTGGAGCCCGGTCGGGTTCGGAACCGCGCTGGGAATTCGGGTGTTCGAGGGTGTGGCGGACCTGCTCTCCCTCGCCGTCCTGCTGGGATTGCTTGAGGCGGGAAGTCAGCACCGGGCGGGGCGACGTTTCGGCCCGGCGGGGCTCGCGCTCATGCTCGGTCTGGCCATGGGGGCGGTGGTCGGCGGCACCACGGCACCTTCGATCGGAAGCGGTGTATTCCTGATCGGTGCTGCCATGTGCCTGCTGCTGGCCGTGGCCGCCGCGGGGTGGTCCGCCCCGCTTGGCCGCATCGCCGCTCGGCAGATGCGGGTTGCTGAAGCCATGGCGAGATCCGGGCGGCGTTCGCCGTTGTGGCCGGCGCTCACATTCGCGTTCGGCGATCGGGCACTCGGCGCGGTGGTGTCGGTGACGGCGACGCTGTATCTCGTGGACGAGTTGAACCGTTCGAGCGCATTCGTTGGCGGGGCCGTCGGTGTGTCGCTGGCCATCCTGGCACTTGGCGCCTGGCCTGCCGGCCTGCTGGCCGATCGCATCGGGGCGATTCCCGTTCGTGTCGTGTCGGTTGTGGGATACGCAGGTGCGTTTGCCGCCCTGGCCGCAGCGCCGTGGATGAACACGACCGCCGTGCTGCTGGTCTTGGTGGTGCTTGGAGTCGCCGGGGCCGGCCTGTATCCCACGACGCTGATCATGGCGGGCCGCGCCGGTGGCGGTCCCGTGGACATGGGTGGCGTGCATGCGATGGGATCACTGGGCTACTTCGTCGGCATCGTGGGGGCGGGCGTGATGCTGACCGGAGGACCGGGCGTCGGGCAGTACCAAGCGGTCCTGCTGATGTTCGCGACGGTGTACTTGCTGGTGAATGTGCCCGCCGTGGCCGGAGCGGGTCGTCGGTAGTCCATGCGTGTCCTCGCTACCGGTACCGCACCCACCGCAGCAATTCCAGTGGCGAGGGTGGCTTGCCCTGCATCAGCACACCGACGCGGAAGATGCGACCGGCAGCCCAGATCATGCCACCTGCACACACAATTGCCCACGCCAAGGCAAGCAGCACTTCTAGAAGTGGCAGTGGCTCTGGTGCCGCGGCAATTCGCAGCACCATGACATAGGGCGAGAGTGGGGGGATGAAACTCGCCACGACCGCGACGGTTCCATTCGGGTCTTCTGTGACTACCGGAATGAGCAGCAGCGGCAGCATGAGAACGAGCATTGCCGGTCCCATCAGCGACTGGGCTTCCGTGATGTCACTCACCGCGCTGCCGATGCCAGCCATGATTGCAGCCATCATGAGGTAGGCGATTATGAAGAACGAGCCGCCAAGGACTACGTCGCCGATTGACACGATGTCGAGCGCCGCAAAGAGCACCATCATCACCACTGCGACGATGAGGTACATCGCAAGCATCACTACCGAGACGCCGGCAAAGCCGAGAATCTTGCCCGCGAGCAGGCCGGTGGGACTTGTGGCGCTCAGCAGCACCTCGATGACCCGCGTGGACTTCTCTTCGATCGTGGACATCAGCAGGTAGTTGCCGCCGGTTACCACCACAATCCACATGAGGCCCATGAAGGCGATGGGAACCAGGTATCGCGTGAGTTTCGACTCACTCTGTTCGCCGCCTTCGCTGCCGATGCGGATTGTCTCGATCGAGGGGCGATCGACCGCTGCGCGGATCATCTCGGGCGACATTCCCATGCCCCGCAGGCGAGCGTCCACAACGGCCTGGCGTGTGCTCTTGGTGAGCAGATCGACATGGCTGGTTGCTGCCTCCGGTGCCAGCCAGATGATGGCTGACCCGCCTTGCGGCGCTTCGGGGTCGAGACTTCCGCCGGCGACTTCGATGGCACCGACCCACGATCCATCGCGGATGCCTTCCTTGATGGCATCGAGTTCGCTCGCGGGACGTGTCTCCAGCGTGAGCTGCGATGTGTCCGGTCGCTTTTCGGCTTCGGCCTGTTTGCTTGCTTCCACCACGGCGGCTTCGAGGGCTTCCTCAGGTCGCTGCGAAGAGCTGGCTGGTGTGGTCTTCGGTGATGGCGGAGACAGATTCTCCTCCAATGCCACCATGAGGGATGGTCCGCCATCGATGACAGCAAGCGGCCCCTTCATCGGTGGAATGTTGGGCTTGAGAAACATTTCCGCCCCAATCGACACGAGGACGATCACGACGGGAACGACCACCGAACCGATGAAGAAGGCCTTGGTCAGCACGGTGTGCCGGAACTCTCGCCCGGCCACGGTCAGCAGGCGGCTCATGGGGCGTGCCCTCCCGTGACCAGGCGGGTGAAAATGTCGTCGAGGGAGGGTTCACGGAGCGAGACGGAACGAACGGGGGCGGCCTCGATGACGCTTCGCATGACAGATTGCTCATCGACATCATCATCCACGTGCAGTTCTAGTGGATCGCCGTTTTCCTTCGGCTCACCGACGCGCGTGCCGGGGATAGGGGGGAGCGTCGCGTCTGCGGCCAGTTCGACATTGATGATTCGTTCCCGGAATCGTGCGCGAATGTCGTCGATGTCGTCATCGAGCAGTTTGACGCCGCGATCGATCAGGAAGATGCGGTCACACAACTGTTCGGCCTGATGGAGTATGTGCGTTGAGAAGACGATGGTGCGTCCCTCGTCGTGCAATTCGCGGATCACCCGCGAGAGCAGGGCGGCATTCACCGGATCGAGTCCCGAAAAGGGCTCATCGAGCACGATGAGGTCCGGTTCGTGCAGCACGGCGGCGACGAACTGGACCTTCTGCTGCTGCCCCTTCGAGAGTTCCTCGCATCGACGGGGGAGTGCTTCGGGCAGTTCCAGTCGTTCAAGCCAACTGGCCGCCGAAGCGTCGGCCGCGGCGCGGCTCATGCCTTTGAGCCTGCCGATGTAACGAAGGAATGCCCGCACCCGCATACGCCGATAGAGACCTCGTTCTTCGGGCAGGTAGCCGATGCGGTCCTTTGCATCGAGGGCCGACCGATCGAGGACTTCGATGCGACCTTCGTCGGCATAGATGATCGACATGATCATGCGGATGGTCGTGCTTTTGCCGGCGCCATTGGGGCCGAGGAATCCGATCAGAGATCCCTGCGGAACGGTGAGATCGAGGTCCCGCACCGCGGTGATTTCGCCGAAGCGTTTCGTGACGCCTTGGATGGAAATGGTCGCTGCAGGATCAGGCATCTGGAGATTCGCCTGGCGGTTCGGGGAGGGGGGGCAGCGACTCAGGCGGAGCGAATGTCTCAGGGGGGACAGGCTCCAGTGATATCTGCTCGAATGCCAACTTCATGTGAACATCTGCATGGTCGATGGACACCGTGCGGAACAGTTTGAGCGGTCCGACAGGTTTCCAGTCGCCGAAGCGAATCGTCACATCGGCTGGTCCGAGCGGACCGCGCTCGATGAGGCGTACGCCGAGCAGCAGGTCCGTACCGGCAGCGAAGAACAGGTGATGGATCTGCGACGTCTCATCGACCATCCGCACTTCGTAGGTCTTCGTGCCGTCGAACGTGGATTGGCCAATCGTCTCGAATTTCTTGGCTCGTGCCGGAAGCGTGAGCGCCAGTTCAAACCAGTTCGCCCTGCGACGTCGCTGTTCAACGACGGAAGCGTCGAGCAGTTGAACGGTCGTGTCCTCGCCCAACTGCAGCGATTCCCAGCCAACCGTGCCATCGCTTCCAAAGCGGCTTCGCCCGAGGTTGGGGAAAGCCATGTCGAAGACACACCGCCCGCCGTCGGCGACGGCCCATTCGAATCGGCCGGTTTCGCTCGCTCCAGGAAGATGGATTTGGCCTTGAGCGGACATGGACTGCACGCTGCGAATGGCGGCCTCGCCTCCGACGGCTCGAATAAAGCGTTGCAGAAGCACGGGGCCGCGGGGCAAAGGATCGGGCTGCTCAGTACCCGGAGCCGCAGCGAGCAGCAAGCAGGCGGTGAGCAGCAATGGGATGGAGCGGAAGCGAGTCATGGAGGAGCAAGGAGGGGCATCATAGGGGTGCTGGGGCATGGGGCATGCTTGATCCGCTCATCCGGATATGCGGTTGAATGCGGCGTCTGTTGGCGCTATGCTGGCCATCGTATGGGTGCATCCATTCTTGATATCGCCGTGAAGCGGCCACTGGTTCTCGACGGCGCCATGGGTTCGACGCTCCAAGGCATCGATCTGGATACCGAGCAGGACTACCTCGGGCATGAGAATTGCGTGGATCTGCTGGTCCGCTCTCGGCCTGATCTCATCCAGTCCATCCACGAGTCGTACCTCGCGGTCGGCTGTGATGCGGTCGAGACGGACACTTTCGGCGCCAATCCGCTGGTACTCTCGGAGTTCGATCCGGAGATAGCCCGGTGGACGATTGATTTGAACCGGGAGGCGGCCGAGATTGCCAGAGCCGCCTGCGACGCGCATGCATCGGCAGAACATCCGCGATTCGTGTTCGGTTCCATGGGGCCCGGTACGCGTCTTATCTCGCTCGGTCAGATCGACTGGCCCACCATGCTTGCCTCCTACGCCGATCAAGCCCGCGGCTTGCTCGCTGGCGGCGTCGATGCCTTCCTCATTGAGACCGCGCAAGATCTGCTGCAGGTCAAGTGCGCCATCAACAGTTGTTTGCTGGCACTGGAAGAAGTTGGTCGTTCGCCGCGAGAGACACCGATCTTCGTGAGCCTCACGATCGAGTCCACCGGGACCATGCTCGTGGGCACCGACATCGCCGCGGCCGCGACGGTCCTGAAGGGGTATCCGATTGCCGGGCTCGGCTTGAACTGCGCGACTGGCCCGCGTGAGATGCTGCCGCACATCGAGTATCTCGGCAAGCACTGGGATCGGTTGATCTCGTGCGTACCCAATGCTGGCCTGCCGGTGCTGGTGGATGGGCGCACGGAATTCCCGCTTGGCCCCGATCCACTTGCCGACGCCGTGGCCGACCTTGTCGGCCGTCTCGGAGTGGACATCATTGGCGGTTGCTGCGGCACCGGGCCGGATCACATCGAGCGGCTCGCCAAGGTGGCTCGCGAGACTGAACGCCCCGTCCGCTCGTTCAAACGGCCTCTCGCCGCGTGTGCCAGCCTCTACACGCCAATGCCCTATCGACAGGAACGTTCCTTCTTCATCGTCGGCGAGCGGATGAATGCATCTGGCAGCCGCAGGTTCAAGCGGTTGCTTGAAGGCGAAGACTTCGATGAGATGATCTCGCTCGCGCGGCAGCAGGTGCGAGAGGGCGCCAATTGTTTGGATATCAACGTCGATTATGCGGGGCGTGACGGTGTTACCGACATGGCTCGCGTTGTATCAGAGACGGTTCGGCAGGTCGATGCGCCGATCATGGTCGATTCCACGCAGTGTTCCATTCTCGAGGCCGGATTGCAGCACGCTGGCGGCAAGTGCGTCATCAACTCGGCCAACTTCGAAGAGGGTGAGGAGAAGTTCGACCGTTTGTGCACGCTTGCCCGAACCTATTCGGCGGCTCTGGTCATCGGCACGATCGACGAAGACCCCGAAGAAGCGATGGCTCGTACTGCCGACCGGAAGTTCGAGATCGCTCGCAGAGGTATTGCCCGCGCGATTGAAGTGCACGGCCTTGCAATAGAAGACATCTTCATCGATCCGCTCGTTCTGCCGGTTTCAACGGGCATGGACGAGGATCGCCGTAGTTCACTTGAACTCATCAAGGGTGTGCGTCGCATCAGCGAGGCGTGGCCGGAGGTGCAGATTACCTGCGGCCTTTCGAACTGTTCATTTGGACTGAAGCCTGCCGCCCGGCAGGTGTTGAATTCCGTGCTGCTCTGGGAACTCATGGACGCCGGACTGACCAGCGCCATCATGCACGCTTCGAAGATCCAGCCGATGAACCGCATTGACCCGCGGAAGAAGCAGGCGGCGCTGGATGTCATCCACGATCGCCGGGCCCTTACGCATGGTGGTACAGGTCTGCCCGCCGATGTGACCGACGAGTCGTACGATCCTTTGCAGTGTTTCATCGATCTGTTTTCTGATGAGGATCTGGCTACTGAAGCAGAAGTGGTTGAACGATCGCTTGAGGAGCACCTCCAGTCGCACATCGTTGATGGTGAAACAAGAGATCTGGTGTCGCATCTCGAGGCGGCGCTCGCAACCTACACACCACTTGAAATCATCAATGACCATCTGCTCGCCGGGATGAAGACTGTGGGTGAACTCTTCGGCTCCGGCCAGATGCAGTTGCCCTTCGTGCTGCAATCTGCTGAGGTGATGAAGCAGGCTGTCGGGCATCTCAAG
>DOVP01000240.1:1960-2863 GCA_003520025.1 Phycisphaerales bacterium | reverse complement strand
AAAGCCGATCATCCACGGCGAAGCGAGTAGCCAACCGGCTCGCTCTTCAAGACGATCCTGTTTGGAACCGGGGCGATTGGTCAGGATCTTGATGAGCAGCGTTGTCACAAGGGCGACAGCCACGCCCAGCACGATGCCGATGATCCACCATGGCATCTTCGGGAACACGCCAGTAGTGAGCGGTGACTGCAAACGATCCCGCCACCAATCTTCCAGCCCTTGCGTGGCGGTCTCGACATCGTCTCGGCCGCGAAGCGTTTTGTTGATCCGTCGATCGAACTGCTCGCCAAAGGACGGGTCGGCAGGCCACCGAGGCACGCGAGCGACAGACACTTCGTCGAGGAAGATCTGATCGCTTGCGGGCGATACATCGGGATTGATGAAAGCATCAGACTCTGCAACGCTTCGACGGGTCGGAACAGCAAGTCCGAGACGAGACTGCGACGCCTGGATGTCTTCGGATACGAGCCACTGGAGTAGTTCAAACGCCTCCTCCGGATGTTCGCTGTTGCTCGCCATCGACCATGCGACGGTCGCGATGACATTCGCGTGCTCGCGGCCACGCGGCAGCGGCAGGAAGTCCCACTCGAAACCGTCTCGTTCGCCCGGGGCCGCGATGCTTCGAAAGGACGGCACAACCCAGCGGCCAAATGGACCAACCATGCCGATGCGACCAGTCAAGAAGAGCGAGGACGGGTCGACGCCCTCGGCCTCGGCTGCGGCGAGGGTGTTCGGTTCGTCATAGCGCCAACTCCGCAGTCGTTCCAAGACTGCGCGGACTTCCGGGGCAGTCACCCGCAAATCGGCCCAACTCTCGCCAATGACATCAACGCCTTCGCTCCACAGGATCGCCCGGAGCACAAAGGGCCATGTCACAATCTCGGCGCCGGTGACACCGTCGAT
>DOVP01000240.1:0-1551 GCA_003520025.1 Phycisphaerales bacterium | reverse complement strand
CGCAGCAGATCCAGATTGACGTAGAAGCCGAGTGTCGTGAAATCCTTGGGCACCCCCCACAGCGGCCCCCGCCCGGTCTGCTGGCCATCCCAGCGGAAGGCATCCACGGGAGGCTTATAAAAGTCTGTGAGATCAAGCCCCCCCTGCTCGGCCGCCATGGCTTCAATATCGGCGAGTTGTCCTTCACGGACGTACACGGGCAGGCGGGCGTAGTCCATGTAGAAAACGTCCGGCGGATCGCCAGCAGCCATCATGGTCTGCAACTTCGTGAAGAACTGACCCGAATCACCCGGGTTGATCCGCTGCACACGAATGCCGGGATGGACTTGCTCAAACGCCCGGAGTGACGCCTCGACGATCTTGTCTTCTTCCTGACCACCGCCGCCACTCCAGTGCATGACGCGAAGCGTGACACCCTGCTCGCCAACATCCCGAAAGGCCCGCGCTCCAACCCAGACAAACGCCCACAGCACGAGCAGGCCCGCAGTCACCATCAACAGGCCACGCAGCCAGAACACGATGGCCCGCCAACTGCCCATTCCGTTCCTGCTCATTGTTGCGACAACCTCATCGTCGATACCCTACGCCACCACGATGCTTGCCGCGCCCTTCATTCTGTGGTGTGCTTCAGCCGGATGGCCCCCGGCTCTGGACATCGCCCGACCAAGCGATGCGGTGGCGACGCGTCCGCCCGCCTCGATCACGGCGGTAGAACATCCCGATGGTCGGTGGGAGTGTCGCTTCATCCTCTCCGAACAGCCTCAAGCCAAGCAGGTCTATCTGGCTGGAGATTTCAACGGGTGGAATGCAAAGGCCACTCCCATGCAGTCTGATCCAGCGGGCAACTGGAGCATCTCCCTGGCACTGAATCCAGGCATCTGCCGCTACAAGTTTGTCCGCGACGAACAGTGGATGCCCGACCCTCGGAATCCTGACCGTGAACCAGATGGGTACGGTGGCGAGAACACCCTTCTTCGGCTTGGTCCCGCCGCCAACCTCGACCCTCGGCTGGCTCGGCTTGGTGATGGTCTCATAGAGGGCGCCGCCATCGCGCATGATCCGCGGAAGTGGACCGACGTGACTGGGTCTGATGACACTCGCACGCTTCGGATGCGTACGCTCGCGGGTGATGTCGAAGGCGTCTCAATCGCCCAGCCATGGATCGGCTCAACTCCGTTGCACCCCGTATTCACAGATGAGCGGTTCCAGTGGTGGGAAGTCACTGTGAACGTGCCTTATACAGACAATCGTTACCTGTTCCTGTTGCATGACGGGCTCGTCACGCAACGCGCACCGACCATTCATCGTTTTGGCGAGGTCCCAATGCAACTTGAAACTCCTGACTGGGCAAAAGACGCAATCTGGTATCAAATCATGGTCGATCGCTTTCGAAACGGCGATCCAGCAACGGATCCGCAACCTAGGCGGTCGTGGACTGCGCCGTGGTACGAGCCAATGCTCGATGAAGGCATCGACGGACAGTCTTTCTACGAGTGGTACGTCTTCTCACGCCTCTTCGGCGGTGATCTTGTAGGACTGAGCGAACGGCTC
>DOVP01000214.1 GCA_003520025.1 Phycisphaerales bacterium | reverse complement strand
GATGCGGTTTGTGTGGGCTGGAGCATGGCTTGTGTTCTTTCGATGGTCACCACGCCCAATGCATGCTTGGCGGAATATGTTGCTGCGCCTGTTTGGTGCGAAGTTGCACCCAACAGCCCGGGTCTATCCACGGGTGATCATCTGGTGCCCATCGAGGCTCAAGATGGGTCGGGATTCATGTGTCGGCGACGATGTTGAGATCTACAACGTCGGCGGTGTTGAGATTGGCGATCATGCGGTAGTGAGCCAGTATGCGTACCTCTGCGGCGCGACGCACGATCACGAAGACGTGAACTTCGCACTCGTCTCGAAGCCGATTGTCATTGGAGCGCGGGCCTGGATTGCGGCCGACGTGTTCATTATGGCTGGTGTCACAATTGGGGAGGGGACTGTGGTCGGTGCCAGATCCGATGTGTTCAAGGATCTTCCTCCATGGCAGGTGTGTGTGGGGAGTCCCGCTCGTCCAATCAAGCCACGGGAGCTCACTCCTGCTGACTATGGCGACGAAGTGAGCGACTGACGTGTGCCGTTGGCTTGCCTATCACGGTCCGGAAATCCGCCTCAGTACGCTGCTGCACGATCCAGAGCACTCGCTGCTCGTTCAGTCGAAGCATGCAACGCAGAGCAGTTGGGTCGTCAACGGCGATGGCGTTGGTATCGGGTGGTACAAGGATGATCCGGATCCGGGGCAGTACCGTGAAACTCGGGCTGCCTGGAACGACGAGAACGTCAAGAGCCTCGCAAGGCATACGCGAAGCGGCCTGTTTCTGGCCCACGTCCGCGCGGTGACCCAAGGCGTTGTTTCCAGAACCAATACCCACCCCTTCCTGATGGGGGATTGGTTGTTTCAGCACAACGGTGATGTCGGCGGTTTCAAGACGATGCAGCGGCGGATCGACTCCGAACTCATCGACCCCTGGTTCGGCGATCGCGAAGGGCAGACCGATTCGGAGACGATGTTTGCGCTCGCCCTGACGCACGGCCTGCGTGAAGATCCCGCCGCTGGCATCACCGGCATGATCAACACGATCCTCGAACTGCGTGAAGAACTCGGCATCGACGATCCATTCATGATGTCCATCGCCACCACCGGCGGCGACGAACTTTGGTGCGCGCGGTTCGCCATCGGCGTCACGCCGCCGAGCATGTACTGGGGGCACGGTCTCAATCTTCGCAACTGCGATGGCGGCTGTACTCAATTGCATGAAGGGGCCACGGTTGTGGTCTCCGAACCCCTTGATGCCGAGGAGTTCACCTGGCACGAGGTGCCCGACTGTTCGCTGGTCCGGGTTGATGACGGCGGCGTGCATGTCCAGCCGCTGGAGTTGTGCTCCGGCAACTGATCAGGGCGGTATCCGGCCCTGTCTTGCAAACGTGGGCGGCCACCAAAGTGAGAGGAACAGCCTTTTTGAGGCTGTGAGGGCTGGTAATGCCTCCAGCGGTCCGAAAGGCAGCCGGAAGCGGCGGAAAACCGTTGCAGCGGAGCCAAATCCATTTTACAGTGTTCAAACAATCGTTTGAAACGGATGTTTGTGTCCCGAATACGGAGCGATGCGGATGAGTACGCGAGAGGACATTCTGAATGCCGCCATGTCGGTCTTTGCCGAGCGTGGTTATTACGCCGGCACCGTGCGGGACATCTGCGACCGGGCCGGGGCCAATGTGGCTGCTGTGAACTACCACTTCAAGGACAAGGCGACGCTCTACGCAGAGGTCTTGCAGCACGCCTATCGCAATGCTGGCGATGGCGAACCGATGCCGACACTCTCCGAGGCACCGGACGAACCCGCCGAGCAACTTGCCGCCTGGATCGGGTGGTATGTGCGGCGATTGCTGCATTCAGGGGGGACCGATGTTGGCCGCCTGATGGCCCGCGAAATGGCCGAGCCAACCGAGGCTCTCGATCATCTCGCCAAAGGGGCCGTTCAGCCGGTGTTCGGGGAACTTGGGCGGCTTGTTGACGCGGCCTCCGGCGGTGTGCTCGATGAGCGAACCTTGAAACTGCACTGCGTCGCCATCATTGGCCAGTGCCTCGTCTTTCACACGGGGCGGGCCATGCTCGAGCGGCTCGATCCTCCGCACTTCGGTCAGCAGGACGCGGATGAAATCACCTCGCATATTGCGGCGTCGGTGCTGCGGGCGTTTGACTCTTCCAATGAGGATGCCTCCGCATGAACCGTGCTCTCGTCATGTTGGTGAGTTTCGCAGCGTTGGCATCATGCAGC
Organism: Phycisphaerales bacterium; assembly: GCA_003520025.1. GTDB lineage: Bacteria > Planctomycetota > Phycisphaerae > Phycisphaerales > SM1A02 > UBA12567. Next base: position 1,868 of record DOVP01000214.1, on the reverse strand, counting down.
CCCGTAGAGATCCCCGAGCGGGACATGCCGTCGATCGCGCCGCCCGATCGATTTACCGAATCTGGCGGCGATGTCCAGCCCCCCGCGGAGTGGTGGCGGGCCTATGGCGACCCGACCCTTGATGCGCAGGTTGAATCGGCGCTGTCCTCGAATCTTGATCTGCGGCAGGCGTGGTCACGCCTCGCGCAGGCTGCGGCTGTGGCTCGCATCACCGGCGCATCGCTGCTGCCCGAGATCGATCTCACCAGCAGTGCTTCACGGAACCGCGGCGACACTTCCTCCAGCGTGACCTACTCGAGCAGTTGGGCGGTTGGCTTCGGACTCTCTTGGGAAGTCGATCTGTGGCGCAAAATCGCCAATCAGACAGAGGCTGCCGTGCTCGCAGCTCGCGCATCACGCCAAGATGTCGAGCATACGGCGTTGCTGCTCAGCGGCACGGTGACGGAGACCTGGTTCACGATCCGTGAGCAAGCAGAACTCCTCAACGTGATCGAGGATCAGATACGTCTGAGCAAGAAACTCCTGCAGGCAGTCGAATATCGCTATGCCAACGGCCTCGCCGATGCCTTGCAGGTATATCAGCAGCGGCAGCAACTCGAGGGCGTTCGTGTTCAACTGCCACCTGCCCGCGCCACGCTCGAGACGAGTCTCAATGCATTGATGGTCCTGCAGGGAAATCCACCCGAAGCACTCGATCTTGCACTGATAGAGGCATCGCTTCCTCCGCTTCCACCACTTCCGATACTTGGCTCGCCGGCGGCGCTTGTCGAGTCGCGTCCAGATCTGCGAGCAGCCCGTGACCGTCTCGCCGCCGCCGATCACGAGGTGGCGGCAGCGGTTGCGAACATGCTGCCGACGATCTCCTTCTCGCTCGGCTACGACTTTCTCTCGAGCAGTTTCGCCAGTCCATTCAACAGCGGGATGGCGAGCGTCGGCGGGTCTCTGCTGCAACCGCTGTTTGACAGCGATCGTCGTGGCGCCGAGGTCGTGCGCCGCCGGGCCATCGTGCAGGAGCGGCTCGACGCATTCTCAGAAGCCTTCCTGTCGGCGCTGCGAGAGGTCGAAGATGCGCTCGATCGCGAACGTAACCAAGTTGAGTTGCTGGCAGAAATCACGGCTCAAATCGAACTTTCGGAGCGACAGTTGCAGGCCGCCCGCACCAGTTACACCGATGGCGTTGCCGAGTACCTCGACGTCATCAATGCCGTGCAGATCCAGCAGTCATTGCAGCGGCAGCAGGTCAGTGCCCACAAGCAGCTCTTGACGTACCGCGCCAGTTTGTACCGCGCCATTGGCGGCACTTGGATGAATGAACTTATGCCGCCACCAGTAGACGTGGAACTTGAGCGTCAGGCTGGCACGCCGGTGGGAGAGGAGAACGAGGTATGAGTCCCGTCGTACGCACTCTAAGACCTGTTGCAATGCTCATTCGGCTCGTGGTTCCGCCGCTCATTCTCGCGGTTGGGCTGTGGGCTGGTTGGATGTTGTTCAGCAGCAAGTCGGTGCCGGAACTTGTTCCCGTCGATGAAGCCGCCACGGTCGTCCGTGTGGTCGAGCCACCTCTTGTCGAGACGAGCCTTGATGTCACGGCGTGGGGGACGGTGACACCTTCGCGAAAGCTCACGCTGCGCCCTGAAGTCAGCGGTCGCTTGCTTGAAGTCGATTCTGCATTCGTGCCGGGCGGTGTCTTTGCAGTGGGGGATTCCATCGCGAAGATTGACGATCGCGACTATGTGCTGCTGCTGCGGCAAGCGGAGTCCAGTCTCGCAACCGCCCGCTTCAACCTCGAACTTGAGGAAGGCCGCGGCCGAGTCGCCCAGCGCGACTGGGAAATCCTCGGCGATGAGGTTGCCTCTGGCGATGCCGCC
>DOVP01000198.1 GCA_003520025.1 Phycisphaerales bacterium | reverse complement strand
ATCGTCGGCGTTGACTCGGATCTGGAAGGCGTCAACACCTGTCAAGCCGCTTGCATCAAGGTCGAACTCGGCGCGAATCCAGCCGCCGGAGGTGCCGGGACCGCTCGGGCCAACCGTTTCGAGGTTCTGCCAACTCGAAGCGCCCACCTCGGACCATTCGACGGTCAAGATGTCGGCGTTGGGTGAGCCACCGAAGTCGTTGGAGTACCAACGCCAGTAATTCAGGGTCCATCCATCATCGGGGATATCCATCGCCGGCGAAGTCAATATTGTCGCGCCGCCGTCCACATCACTGTTTCCTTCGACGTTGTCGGTCAACCAGCACTGACCGCTGCCGTCGGCATCCGTCGGCGGGTCGCCCCGCAAGCCTCCACCAACTGGAACGCCACGCTCCCACTGCCCATCGCTGGCACTACCGGAAACAGTCCAGCCCGGATCGGTTTCGCCATTGTCATCGAAGGCCATTGCCACATCGGATGCAACTGCGGCGGTCAGCACTTCATTCGGAGCGCCACCGGGATACGTCGCCGATCCACCAGAAACCCCGTCTACCGCGATGTAGAACTCCGGCGATTCGCTGCACATGAACGTTGGCAGTGTTGCCTCGTAATTCTCGCCACCGAGATGCGACAAAGCAGCCTCGTCAAAGTCTCCAACGGCACCGCGATACAGCAACATCGCCGTGCCCGGATCGGGCGCTTCGGCTCGCTCGAAAATGCGGACTGGGAAACTCGTGGTTGTTTCGGTCGAGACAACGGTCGGCTCACCCGAGGTCAGTTCAATGCCAATCGGCACGCTGACATGCTCCATGAGCGCAAGAACACCATCGAAGTTCTCCTCGGCGCATGGACGGATTTCACTCGGCGACGGGTCGAACCCACCCGGGTCGCCGGAGCCCGGTCGCAGTTCGATCGTGAACGACAAGGCGTCATACTGCTCGTAAGGCCAGTCAATCAATGTGCCACTGGCGCAATACAGAATGTAGCAGGGGTTGTCGTGGGTGTAGTACTTGCCGTGGACTGCTGCAATGGCGTCAGAAATAGCGCCGCCGACAGCGTGCAGTTCGTCCCAGTCCGGAGGCGGCACGGTGGTGTAACCGCGTGGTTCCAGAACGAGTTGCGAATAGGAATGGAAGTCGATCTGGGCGCGAATGTTGCCGTGCGACAAGCAGTAGTTCCCCAAGGCTGCAACCTCCGGCTCACTCATCGGGGAAGGCCCGACATAGATGTCGCTGCACGGGTCCGTACTCGTACTCTCGCCACCGTTCCAATCGGCATCCCAGTTTCGATTGAGATCGACGCCTTCGCAACTCCCCGCGTTGTTCCGCCTGTTCTTCCTCCAGTAGCGGTCGCCGCCTGAGGCATAGGTGTATTCGAATCCGTCCGGATTGATCACCGGAATCACAATGACCTCGAGTTTGTCGAGCAATGCCGTAATGGTGGGGTCCACGCCATATCCATCCGCCAGCGAATCGGCGATGTTGATCGTCGTCATCGGAGAGATCCACTCACGGGCATGCTGGCAGCCGTTAAAGAGGACGGCTGGCTTGTCACCTCCACCAGCATTCAAAACGACGCCGCGGATATTGCGGCCCTCGTGAGTCTGGCCAATGATGACCCCACTTGCGAGATCACCGTGGTCGGCGATGATCTGATCAAGACGACCGTACAGTTCGGAAAGTGTGCGAAAGTCATCGTAGAAGGAGTCAAGGCCGCGGATGTGGCCGTGACCGCCTCCACGGACAGAAAGACGCTCGGCATTCCTGGCAGCCTGATAGGCGGGAAGATCTTCGATGAGCGGCTTGGCGCTCAACCCGAGGGACTCGACAAACGTACGTGTCTCGGTATCAACGAGCCACGGACCCACGCCGGGGGCGGGGCGACACGCCAGCCCATTCAGGCCTTCGGCGAGCAAGAGGTTCACGGTCGCCTCGTCAGGCACATCGATCTGGATGATCTGCTTTCCGACATAGTCGGCTGGATCGGGCATCGGAACCGCTACGGCTCCGCCGGTGATGATCAGGGCGCACAGGTTGGTCAGATAACTCACGAGATCTCTCCTCTCAGCCGGACGCCTACCCACGAAGAACCAGTATGGCCGCATATCGGGATTACACAACCCCCAATCGGCCTCATCTCAACACATCGTTCGTGCCAGTGCTCCCATCGGATCCCACGGGGGCAGCACAATGGGCTTCTCTGTCACTGCAGCCTGCAAGGTGTCGCTCAATCGACTCCGGTGAGCCGCAATTTCGAAAACATACTCATCGAACCATGAGTCGTTCATGGTCTGAAAACCTTTCCGTCCGACACCCTCATCGCCCCACGAATTCTCGACTCGCCAGCGACGCGGCGAACCGTCGAGCACATCGACACCTGTAAACAGCATGGCGTGGGTCATCGCTGTGTGGTGGTAGTGCAGCCGGTCTGGTTTGTTCAGACCTTCAGCCACCCCATACAGTCCATCAAAGTCGAGAAGTTCGGCATCCCACAGCCCGACTTGCCGCTGAAACTGTTTGCCTACGTCGCATCCAAACCACACGGGCTCACCATCTTCGAGCGTATCGATCGCAGCACGTTTCATCGTGTCCATGTCGACGTTGAGATACACCACCTGCTCGCCGCCAACAATGTTGCCGAGATACTCAACGGTGTAGGTCTTCCCGAATGGGTGCTCGGGCCGCGGATCGTGCACAAGGCAGACGAAGTCGCTGAGCGGAAGATCGACATATCGCTCGGCAAACTGCACCGGTGTCATCTCTCCCTCACGGTGGAAGCCTCGGTCCTTGTCGTTGTACTGCCAGATGAAGGATGTCGGTGGCTCGCCGAGATGCGTACAGAGAACTCGCCAGATGGTGGCAAGTTGCGTGTCCTTCAGCGAGCGAGCCTCGTCCACCGAAGCTCCGCCAGCGATCGCGATTCGCAGGTCACGCGCAAAGCGGCGCAAGAACCCCTTGCATACAGCGTTCATTCTCGCGGTGTTCGAGGATGACTGCGACTCGGGCATCATGTCCTTGGGCACGAGTCCATGCCGGCGGACGAGATTCACGAACATGTTCCACTGTCCACCATCATCAAGTGGGTAATCCAGCAGGAAGGCGACGTATCGATCGTCGAGTTCTTTGCTTGCTGTATCGATGATGCACTCGAGGAACCAGTTGGATCGCTCGAACTTGTCCCAGAAGAGCGTGTAGTTCTGGCTGAACTCGAACTTCTTGACGTTGAGTCGCTTCATCACGCCAGCCCGGAACAAGTTGAGCGCCGCGAACATCCAGCAGCGTCCGGATTTCTTCTGGTTCGTCACCGGCCAGTCATCAAGCCACGTGCTGAAGGACCAATCGGTCGACGAGACGACATCGCGATTGAGCGCCGCTTCATCGGCGCCCACCTTGGTCACAGCGTTGCGAGCGAGCCGATAGGCCGCGTCGCCGTCAAGTTCTGCGCGGAGGGATGCAATGTGATCCGCCGAGATCACGCCTGTGGAGGGGGCGGTTGTGGTTGTCATGTCTGCCATGGTAGCGGGTGCCATTTCTCCCCTCCTGTTTACCTGATCGCCTCATCTGGCGATCAGCCCAGGCGGACTGCGCACAACACGGGGCCGAATCTTGCGATCCGGCCCCGTATCGTTGGTCAGTCCAAACGGCCTTGTGGCCGTGAATTCATGTATCAGGCGTCGTTGTCATCGCGGACTTCGTATTCCGCATCAATGACATCGTCGCCGTCCTTGCAGTCGCCGCCGCCACAGCAGCCGCCCTCGGCGGGTGCGTCTTCGGACTGCGAAGCGGCCTCATAGGCAGCCTTGCCGAGTTCTTGAGAAGCGGTGTTCACCTGGTTGAGCGCGGCCTCGATGGCGTCCTTGTCGTCGCCCTTAACCTTCTCTTCGAGGTTGCTCACCGCCGACTCGATGGTGCCGCGGACATCCGCGCCGACCTTCTCGCCGTGCTCTTCGAGCTGCTTGCGGGTGGCGTACACGATCTGCTCGGCCTGATTCTTCAGTTCGATCAGTTCTCGCTTCGCCTTGTCTTCGCTCGCGTGCGACTCGGCATCGGACTTCATCTTCTCGATATCGTCCTTCGACATGCCACTCGAGCCGGTGATCTCAATGTTCTGACTCTTGCCGGTGGCCTTGTCGGTCGCAGAGACTTTCAAGATGCCGTTGGCGTCGATCGCGAACTCGACTTCGATCTGCGGCGTGCCGCGAGGCGCGGCGGGGATGTCCGTCAGATCGAACTGGCCGAGCGTGCGGTTGTCCTTGGCGAACTCTCGCTCGCCCTGCAGAACGTGAATGGTCACACTGGTCTGACTGTCGCTCGCGGTGGAGAAGGTCTCCTTGCGAGAGGTCGGGATGGTCGTGTTCTTCTCGATGAGCCGCGTGAGCAGGCCACCGAGTGTCTCAACGCCGAGGCTGAGCGGAGTCACATCGAGCAGAAGCACGTCTTTGACGTCGCCCTGCAGCACGCCGCCCTGAATGGCGGCGCCGATCGCGACAACTTCGTCCGGGTTGATGGACCTGTCGAGTTCCGCGGTGCCGAAGGTCGCCTTGGCGATCTCCTGAACCTTTGGAATTCGAGTCGAACCACCGACCATGACAACGTCGCTGACGTCGCTGGCGCCAAGCCCGGCATCTTTGAGCGCGGTCTTGCACGGGCCTTCGAGTCGCTTAAACAGATCCGCGGCGAGTTCTTCGAACTTGGCGCGGGTCACGGTCACCTGCAGATGCTTCGGGCCGTTCTGATCGGCCGTGATGAAGGGCAGGTTCACGCTGGTCTCAAGTTGCTGCGAAAGTTCGCACTTGGCCTTCTCGGCGGCTTCCTTGAGCCGCTGCAAAGCCATCGGATCCTCGCGGATGTCGATGCCTTCGGTCTTGCGGAACTCCTCGGCGAGGTAATCGATGATGACCTGGTCGAAGTCGTCACCACCGAGGTGACCGTCGCCGTTGGTGGAGAGCACTTCGAAGACACCGTCGCCGATGTCGAGGACGGATACGTCAAACGTACCGCCACCGAGGTCGAAGACCGCGATCTTGGTGTTCGTTTTCTTCTCAAGGCCATAGGCCAGCGCCGCGGCCGTCGGCTCGTTGATGATCCGCTCGACCTTGAGGCCGGCGATCTCACCAGCGTCCTTGGTGGCCTGACGTTGGGCGTCGTTGAAATAAGCCGGGACGGTGATGACGGCGGAGTCGACGGTCTCGCCGAGGTACTCCTCGGCGATTCGTTTCAGTTCACGCAGAATCATCGCCGAGACTTCCGGCGGGGTGTATTCCTTGCCGTCGCTTCCGACCTGAACCTTGACGAGTTCATCCGGCCCGCCGGTCACGACGTACGGGACGAGTTTCTCCTCGCTCTGGACCTCGTTGTGACGACGGCCCATGAAACGCTTGATGGAGAAGACGGTGTTCTTGGGGTTGGTCACCTGCTGGTGACGAGCGGGCTCGCCCACGAGGCGGTCGCCCTTGTCGGTGAAACCGACCACGCTGGGCGTGGTGCGGTTGCCCGATGAGTTGATCAGAACCTTCGGCTGGTCGCCTTCCATGACGGCCACGCACGAGTTGGTGGTTCCGAGGTCGATTCCAATAATTTTTGACATGGTCATTTTCCTTCCTGGGTGAGCGGCTTCAGGCCGCGATCCCCATTCCCACCCCCCCAGCCATATGGAGTGGTGGCATGTCTTCAACTGCAAGCAGCATGCCGAAATCAGGATCATCTGGACCTACTAATCCCGGTTTTTTGCCCGCCGAAGGGCGTCAGGGGGCGATCCCAGCCTGCCAGATTGGCTGGAATCTCCATTCGGGGTGCGGTTGGGTGGGCGGCCAGCCATCGCGAGCCATCGCGGCCAGCTATCGAATCGGGTGGGTGGCCAGCCATCGAATCATCGCTCAGCCATCGTACGCAATCGCTCAAGGTGCTAGCGTTCACACTGTGCACATCTGCTTACTGACCAACCAAGATCTCAACGACCCTGAGTTGCCGAAATACGACTGGCCATGCGATCCGCGTCCGCACTTGCCAGAGGCCGACTGGCACGCTGTCATGCTCGGCGAGAAGGCGGAAGCTCCACGCGAGGTTCGCAGGCTCATTCGCGATGGCATCGACGGGCGGCCCATCGACGTGTTCTTCAACCTCTGTGATGGCGGCGCCGATCAGCACGATTTGCCGGGCGTCGAAGTCATCCGCGTGCTCGAGCGGGCAGGTGCGATCTTCACGGGCGCTACCAGCGAGTGCTTCGAGCCGACGCGGCGGCAGATCAAGACCGCCTGCAAACGCCTTGGAATTGCAACGCCACGCGGCATGATCGTCCGCACGCAAGCGGACGTCCGCCAAGCCGCACGCAAACTGCGATTTCCGCTCTTCGTCAAACACCACAACAGTTATGCAAGCATTGACATCCGCAGGCGATCGAAAGCCGTATCCAAGAGCGGACTGATGATCCAAGCGAAGAAGTTCATAGCCCGCCATGGCGCCGCGCTCATCGAGGAGTACATCGACGGTGATGAATGCACCGTACTGGTTGCGGAGAACCCCCGCGACCCGTGGAATCCCATTGCCTACCCGCCTGTGAAATACACGTTCCCGAAGGGTGAGCACTTCAAGCACGAAGATCTCAAGTGGGTGACGTATCAGGATCTCAAGACTGCGCCTGTCACCAATACGCAGCTCAATGGTCAACTGAAATGGATCGGCTCAGAGCTCTTTGTCGAGATGAAAGCCGCCGGGTATGCTCGATGTGACGTCCGGGTCGACGGGGACGGCATACCGCACATTCTCGAGATCAACGCCAACTGCGGGATCTTCTATCCACGAGACGCCTATGCCAGTGCCGACGACTGCATCGCACTGACCCCCGGCGGGCACCCTCTGTTCGTGCGTCGACTCATCGCTGCGGCCAGGGCCAGGCAGCGGCGCATGGCACTTGCATAGACGACTTGAGCCATGGATTCTTGGGAATGTCGGCAAGAGTCCGTACGATGATCGCGTGCTGACGATCGGCTCGGTCCAACTTGAATCCAACGCCCTGCTGGCCCCCATGGCCGGCCACTGTGACCTGCCGTTTCGACTGCTGTGCCGTGAACTCGGCGGAGTGGGACTGGCCAGCACGGATCTGATCAACGTGCACAGCCTGCTGCGAGAAGCGCCCAAGGCGATGAAACTGGTCGAGACGTGCGATGCTGATTCGCCGCTGTGCATGCAGGTCTACGGCAACAGCAGCGACCCCCTGCCCGAAGCCGGGCTGTGGGCAGTCGATCACGGTGCGCAGGTGGTGGACATCAACATGGGCTGCCCCATCGACAAAGTCGCCAAGAAGCATGGCGGATCGCTGCTGCTGCGAGATGTCGAGACAACCGTGCGGCTTGCCGAACGGATGGTAGAAACCGTGACCGGCAGGACCGGCGCGCCGGTCACCGCCAAGATTCGGCTCGGCTGGGATGACGAGCACATCGTCGCTCCGGACCTTGCCCGAAGGCTCGAGCAGGTCGGCATCGCGGCAATCACGGTACATGGACGAACGACCGAGCAGATGTTCGATGGTCGCGTGCGGCACGAAGGTATCGCCGCGGTGGTCGCCGCGGTGGAGGCGATTCCCATCATCGGCAACGGCGATATCCGGTGCACCGCCGACGCCGTAGAGATGATGACACAAACGGGATGCAGCGGCGTCATGCTCGCCCGCGGCGTGCTTGGAAAGCCGTGGTTGTTCAGGCATATTCAAGCCAAGCTGCGTGACGGCATCGACCTGCCTGATCCGACGCGGCAGGAGTGGCTCGGCGTCATCGAGCGGCACCTCGATCTGATTCTCGAGTACCGCGATGAACGAGCCGCGCTGCACCGAATACGACGCGGCATCAGTCGCTATGCCAAAGGCATGCATGGGGTCAAGCAACTCAAGGATGCCATCCGCGGCGCCACGTGCATCGCCGATATCCGCCGAGCATTGCAGGCACACAGGGAAAGTCGTGTTGAAGAAGAGAGATGCAAGGTCGCCCCAGAACGCTCTCTTGCCAGCACGCCGGTCGCCACAGACCACAGTTCCTGATTCACCTCGGACCACAAGGCCGAAGCTGCCCCGGAATCGCCCGACCCAGCAGCATCAAGCAAATGCGTGATACGAATCTGTTGATCGCCCTGAGACGCTTCAA
>DOVP01000282.1 GCA_003520025.1 Phycisphaerales bacterium | reverse complement strand
CCACGGTCGGCGGGGCCTCGGCAGGCTTCCAGGTGCAGCGTGGCGGGAACACCGATCATGCACGCGTTGGTGGCGGTGAACTCGCCATCTTCTGGATAGCGGTTGATCGCGGTGATGCCGCCATCGCGGTCGGCCATCAGCCGGCGAATTGCTGCGACATCGAGCTCGTCGCGATCCATCAGATCCTCAGCGCGAGTTGATCGGGCAAGGCTGCTGGCACTCGGCAGCCGCCCTGACCATTTCAACCACACTGCCAACTCCACACTCTGCAAAATAAGATTCTGCTGCATGCATCCGCCGGTCGATCATGGCGGCGATCTCGATCTTCAATGAACTGCCGATGGCCTCGCCAAGTTCAGATAGTGTCCCGGAAACTTCGATGCGCGGAAGATCAAGCAGACTCATGGTTGTTCGCCAATGTAGTGATAGACACCCTCGCAGATGATGACCGCGGGGCCGCACATACGAATCGCGGTATCGCCGGCCGGTGCTTCGATGGCAAGCGATCCACCCGGCATCCCCACATCACAGCGGTGAGCGGTGCCAATCGCAGCGACAGCCGCGGCTGCGCCGGTGGCGCAGGCTTGAACCGGTCCAACACCTCGCTCCCAAGACACCATTGATAGACCGGCATTGCCTCGGGGCCATGCGATGTGCACATTGACCCCGTCGACGAAACGCTCGTGCCCTTCACATGCGGCAGCCAGTTGCCCAAGCAGCCCCTCAGCCGGCGGCGCTTCGACAAGAAGCACGGCGTGCGGATTGCCCACGCGAACCACCCGGAGCGTGTAGTTCGCATCATCCACGACCATGCTCACATCCTGCTCGACCTGCGCCGCCACCAGATCCATCGCCACCTGCCACTCGCCCCGCGGCCCCCGTGTGACGTCGGCTCCGTGGCGCCCCACAGCAGATTCGACGGTGGTCGATCCCTCCGAGCAGCCCGTGAGAAACACCGCCGCGCACCGCAGTCCGTTTCCGCACAGTTCTGCTTCGGAACCATCGGCATTGAAGATACGAAAACGTGCCCCCGCAGTATCGCCGCTGCTCAACAGGATCAGTCCATCGCCGCCGATTCCGGTTGTGCGATCACACATGGCCCGCGCGAGATCCACAGCTCCCTCCGGTACCACGGCGGACTCCACGATGAGATAGTCGTTGCCCAGTCCGTGCGCCTTGACAAAAGGAACATCGATCATCATCACCCGCCGCGCTGCGTGGTCATGGGGCGCAGAATCACGCCGAGATCAACAAGCACACCATCGTGTCGGTAGTAGTCCACGTTCATCGTGTTCTCATCCACAAATGTGAACAACAGGCAGTTCGCCCGGGTGTTGTCCGCATAGGCCATGTCGCCAGCGCCCGGCCCGGCGTGTGCGCCGTTGCGATGCTTCTCTACATGGTTGTGGAAGTGAAAGAGCCCGGTATAGCCTGCGTCGAACATCTGCTGCGGTGCTTCGAACCGCCGATCATGCACGCGGATGCGAGGGGGAAATTCCCGCACGTTGAAGCGGCCAGCCTCGTCAAGATCAATGATGCCGCCGTATTCGGTGGTTTCGTCCATCAGGTCGCGATCGGCGAAGTGGAACACGTGCGCCCGAATCTGCGGCGCATCAAGTGCCTCAAGTGCCATGCTGATCGCCAGCAGGTCGCCCCAGGTCAGTTGGTCCCGATGCGATGAGAGTCGGTGGTCAAGATCTTTGCCGGGGAGAAAGCCGGGATCCTGCTCGCGGAAGTGCCGCTGGTTGGCGGTGCGGCGATGAATCTGCGTGTACAACTGCCCTGAACTCGCCGCAAGCAGTTCCGGGCGGTGCGTCGCCGCTGCAGCAACGATCGGAAGATCTCGAATCTCGAGTGCCCCGCGGCGTTCGGGAGAGATCGCCGCGGTCGCCGCCTCGGCAGATTCCCAGAAATCGGCCCGCGACGGATCGGCCAACTTGTGAATCCACAGTACTTCCTCGCGATTCCACGGTACGGTTCCGAAGGAAATGGCCGCGGCATGCAGCGGTTTGAGCAGCGGATGCCCATCGCTGTCACTCTCCGTTTCAGCCGATACCAACTCGATCAAGCGATTGCGTCCACCAAGTCGGTGCAGCAAGTCCCAGCATCGAAACCGAATCCCATTCTGTGAGGGCCTCGTTGCGCTGAGAAAGGTCTCCCAAACGATCCGCTCGGGAGCACCTACCCCGTGCATCTGCAGCAGCGCCAGATACTCGGGTCGCTGCTCGTCCGGCAGGTTCCCCGACCACGGTCGTCCCCAACTGCTCACAAGTGCCTCATCGAGTTCGACGAGGTTGTGTTCGGCGACGAATTCGCACAAGGCCCGCAGCCATGCGTGATCGCTCACTCGCGGCAGGCGGCGACGGAGCGTCGTAAGTAGCGTCTCGCGATCGACCTGCGCAAGCCACGCCAGCCCTTCGAGCCGCATGCCCTGCTCATAGCCCGGGCGGTAGGCCAGCCCCTGCACCGCATCGATGCCGTCGGGCCTCGGTGGATCGGGTTGCTCCATCAGCATTCGCAGGGCCTCACGATGCACCGAGCCACTCCGGCCCGGGTCACGCAACGAAGCAGCAGGATCCGTAATCGGCGATCCACACCCGACGAGGAATACCAGAGGCACCAAGGCAAAGACGATCAAGAGGCGGCTATGCATGAGTGCATGCTACGAATCTCCAAACACCTGCGAGGCTGTCACGGCGACTCTCCTTCAAGTAGCCTGCGTGAATCATGACCGAGGCATCCGAACAACCCAGCCCTCTGCTCACTCGAGTCGAGCAGGTACTCGAAGCCATCCGGCCGGCCATTCAGGCCGACGGGGGCGATCTGGAACTGGTGGATGTGACCGGCGAGGGTGAAGTCCACATCCGCCTGCTCGGAGCCTGCATCGACTGCCCCTCGGCTCACCTGACCCTCGAAGTGGGCATCGAGCAAAACCTGATGGCCCGGATTCCGGAGGTCACGAAAGTCCTCGCAGTGGATTGAGAGGCCGCTCACGGCCCAGAAATGCATGTCGGGCCCTGCCTCACTTGGAGCGGGAGCGGACTTGCTGTACGCTGCGGGGTGGTGGGTCGAGGTTGGTGTACCTCGATCGAAAAGTCAGGACGACATTGTGTCGGCAGGAGGCCCGGATCATGCTTGTGATCACCCGTCGGGAAGGCGAAGAAGTAGTCATTGGAGATCCTACGAACCCCATTGGGGTTGTCCGGATCGCCTCGGTCAAGGGCGATCGCGTTCGCCTCGCAATGGACTTCCCCCGCGAAATCGAAGTCCACCGCCGCGAGGTCGCCGATCAGATCCTCACCGAAAAACCCCCCATCGCCGGCAAGATCGGCCGCGGCACACAAAAAGAAAGTTCGTGACGCGTGGTGGGACGCGTCACGAACCGGGAAGGTGTTGGTCCGCCCTGTATGGGAGAACCAACCGAGAGATCCACCGCAAACCGTGGTTTGCGGGCAGACGGGGCACGCGGCTTCCGTGCCGCGTGGTGCGTGCCGCGCCTTGAGCGAGCCGTCCTTGGCTCGCTGGTACACCGGGAGTCGTCCGATCCGCCGGGTTCCGGTCGGCGGATCGGACGGTTCCCTGCAGACAGCGTGCCATCCGTGGCAGTGCCTGTAGCGAGAAGCGTCCTTGCTGCTTGACGCCTGTGTACCTGCGTAGGGAAGGCCCCGTCAGCCCGACGGAGGGCCTACACCTGGATCACTGTTCCTCCGTATGTGATGAGCGGCTGCGTTGCAGCGCGCGACGCGCCCGCATCATGATTTCGGCCTGCTTGACCAGTTTTTCGTCCCGTTGGCGAGCCCAGCGTTCGGGATCCCGCAACTCGAGGTGATCCTTTACCCCGAGCAGGATGACCGAGGAACCGAGCGACGCTTGCTTGAGCAGTCGTTCGGGCACGCGAATCCGTCCCGACTTGTCCATCTCCACCCGGCTCGCCTGCGAGTACAGAAGTTCCTCGAACTCGAGCAGGTCTTCGTCCGGCAACAGCGAGGCCTCTGATGCCTGGGCCATCTGCTCGAAGAGTCGCTCGGGCCAGAGCCAAACCGTGTCGTTGGTGCCGGGCGCCACGTAGAAGGCCGTGCCATGCTGAGCCGCTTCGAGTCCGGCGCGAATCTCGGCCGGAATCGCAAGGCGCGATTTGGCATCGATCGTGTGCTCGTGCTCGCCTGTAAACAGCAACTGTCATTCCTCGCGGCATTCCCTGATGCGGCCTGAATCACCCACCGTGATTCTGTGTGGCCAAAGGACTCAATCATCCCTGTCGGCTGGGACACTACCCCACTCTGCCCCACTTCACAACACTTCTCATCTTTTTTTGGTCCAATTCTGCCACAGAACGAAAAAAAGGTGCCATCGCACCCGAACAAATGCCGATCGTCCACGGTCGTCCCCCCCACCACGATTCCCTGCGGTTTTTCGTCGACTTCCCCCAAATCGAGGCCACACTGAAGGGCTCAGCGGTGCCGCTGGGCCATGTGCCTGTTTGCCCGGAGTTGCCGCCATGGACGGTCCGTCGATCGATCCAACCATCGTTCAGTTGATGCCCCAGCACCCCTTCCTCCTCACAGCGTGTGTGGGCGATGCGCGAACGGGCTTGGTGACAACCTGGGCTCAACAGTGCAGCAAGACGCCCACGCTTGTCACAGTGGCCATCCCACGGGGCACCGAAATCGAACCCCTGATCCGCGACGGACGCACGTTCGCGCTGACCGCGCTTGACCCCGATGATCGGCTGATCCCCCGCCGCTTCGATCCACCCCCACCGCGGAACGAGGACCCCTTTGTCGGCATGCGGATTCTGACCGCCGAAACGGGCTGTCCGATCCTTCGCCGGGGCAGGTTCTGGCTGGACTGCGAGTTGGTCGGGCACCTCGCCCCCGACGCGTCTCACCGTATCTACATTGGGCAGGTACTCGCCGCCGGCCTCGGCGATGCGCCGATCCAGATGCATACCGAATCCAGAACGAGCGCACTCGCGGCCAACTGATCCTGCGGGGGTCTACCATTGACTGAATGAGCGAACCCATTCGACCCGCGGTGGCTCCTGCCAACCGACTGAGACTGCAGTATGCCGATGAGGCAGCAAAGCTCGGCCCCCCACCCATCGGAATCATCGACGTTCATACGCACCTCCGCGGCGAGTCGGCTATTCGAATCTACCGCGATGTCGCTCGTCGCTTCGGTATCACGCAGACATGGTCGATGACGCCGCTGGAGCAGATCCCACAGGTGCGTCATGTCCTAGCGGATACCGTCCGCTTCATCGCGCAGCCCGACTTCCGCTCTGATGATCTGCTGCACGCCATGGGTGACGGATTTCTGTCGCGCATCGAAGCATTCCACGATCAGGGCGCGCAGTTGGTGAAATTCTGGGCTGCGCCCCGTTCACGCGAGCTGTCCCAGAAGGCTGGTGTACCAGACCTGATGAACCTCGACGGCCCGCAACGCCGGGCTCAAATGGAACTGGCCGTCGAATTGGGCATGGGCATCATGACGCACGTCGGCGATCCCGACACTTGGTTTGCGACCCGATACTCGGACACCAGTCTGTACGGCACCAAAGCATCACAGTACGAGCCCTTTGAAACCGCGCTGGACACTTTTGATGTGCCGTGGATCGCGGCGCACTTCGGCGGCTGGCCGGAAGATCTCGCCTTTCTCGATGAGCTGCTCGAACGACATCGGAATCTGCATCTCGACACGAGCGCCACCAAATGGATGGTGCGTGAACTCTCCCGCCACTCCCGCGAGGACCTGCTGCATTTTCTGCAGCGGTGGCCTGATCGCATCCTGTTCGGATCAGACATCGTCGCGCAGGACGAGATCCTCGAAACCAATGACGATGCCACCCAACAGATCTTCGATTTGTACGCGAGCCGCTATTGGGCGCTGCGAACTTTGTTCGAGACCGACTACGACGGGCCCTCGCCCATCGTGGACCCGGATCTGGCGATGGTGGATCCTCTGCGGCACGGGGCTGAAGATGCGCCCACGCTTCGCGGGCATCACCTTCCCACGGATGTACTCCGCCGGATGTATCACGGCGCGGCGGATCGCCTCATGAACCGCCTGTGCGAGCTGTGACAGCGACGAAGTCATCGAGCGTTCGATCCATCTCCGATCGCCAGCCATCTGCCACCTCGACACGGCTTGCCACATCTTCGTCCCGCCCGCCAACAATCCACCGAACAACATCGTCCGTGTCCTGCATCACTCGTACGCCGGGCACGCCGCCAAGCAGCGGGATGGCCGGATGGGATACGGGCAGCACGATGTCGGCTCCACTCGACCATGCCATGACGGCGGGTGCCACGGGGGGAACGACGCCGATAGAAGGCGATGAGACAGGGAGGTACACCACGTCGCCAGGTTGACTGACCGAATTTCCGGCTCCACACATTACGACATCTTCGATGCCGATGTCCGCAAGCATGCTGCACATTTGCGGCGCGTCAGCGGGCGTGCCGGCGATGCAAATCTGTATCTGGATGCCAAGCAAGTGCAACCGACCAAGCACACCAACGAGTGGAAGCATCTGACCCTGACCATCTGGTTCGGCAGCGAAGATGACGCGTACATACTGTCGATCGTGCCGTGGGTAAATCTCTTTGGCGGCAGGAAGTGGTCCACCACACCCCACGACGGGCGAAGTACCACCGAGCTTCTCGGCCGTGGCAGTTGAGCCAGCCATCAGCGGAACAGATGCCAAACCGATGAGCGACGCGGCGCAACGGGTAATCCTGCCAGGATGGGGTAGCCCATCCAAGACGGCCGCAATCGGCTGCTGCGTTTCCGACGCGACGCATACCGCTGCGGTATCCCATGCGAGCAGTACCTCGTCTGGCCGCATCTGAAGGCCCGCCCACCTTGACAGCACCCCTGAAGCAATTCCGATGCGACCGGCTGGCATGGGGATCGTCACGGCGGCCCCTCGCAGTGCTGCGCCAAGTGACACGATTCGCTCGTCTCGACGGGCAGCAGATCGGCGAACCGCCGCCATCAGCGTCGGGCGGCTGCGAACTTCGCGGCCGGACACAAGATGCACGGCCCCGCTCACAATCCAAGCAGACGATTGCCGTGCTGGCTGTAACCCGTGTCGAAGAACAGTCGGGCGATGGCATCTCCGCTCTTGGTTGCCAACTCCTGCCGAATGGCGTTTGGCCCCTCAGAGGCAAGTCTGGATGCTTCCCCGCGGCTCAACGAGACCTGCACCGGCCAGCCGGCTGCACCCCCGTCATCATCGGCTGGGAAGACACGCTTCCCGGTCTGCGCATCAATCACCTTCACGCGGAAGGCTGCCATCGGTTCGGCGGTACCAACAATGGGGGGAATCGTAAAAGCGGCGGGCTCCACGTAGATCACCTGCTCAACGCCGAGTGCCCTGCCGACCTCGTGGATCGCAACTCGCTCAACCGATTTGTCCATCTTGTGGGCCATCCGAATCGCATCGAGCGGTGAGATCATGTCCGTCATGTCCGCGTACTCCATCAGCACGACTGTCGCTTCCTCGGCGATGTCCCGTCGAACACGAACGGGTGTCACGATGCTGTAGTAATCATCGAACATGATGACCGTCGAGCGATTCGGCAACTCATACTTGGCCTCTTGTACCGGGTCCGGCCGCGTAAGCGTTTCTACCGCCTGCGCAATGTTGCAGCCACCAAGCTGCGTGCCAACCGCCAGAAACGCCAGCATCAACAAGATGCGAACTGGTCGAATCACAGATCCAAGTCCGGATCGAGTTTCGGGTTGTACTTGTCTGGATGCTTCGGCTCGAGATGCGTGTAGAACAGATAACTGGTCCGCTTGATGAACTCCGAGAGCAGTCCGGTCTGGATTTCAAACTCGCTCGCCGAATCCCGGTCGAGTCCCTCAAGGTCGGGGAACTTTGCCGTCACCTCCCATGCATCGACAAAGGAATCCGTGTCGTAGCCATCCCGTTCAATCACGCCCACGGTGGCGCGACACCGGCCCTCCCACAACCAGCGGTTGCCCCGCGGGTGCAGACGAAACTCCTGAATATCCACCAGCACGACTCGATCGACACCCAACTCCTCCGCCATCTCGCCAAAGGCCATGGCATTCCACTGGGGCGTCGAAAATTGCCATTGACGAACAGCCAATGGGTGCATCATCATGATGTTCGGCACGTGCTCTTGGAGGCGGCTCATCAATCCCCCGGCAACATGATCGAGCAGGTCGGGCTTGGTGTACAGCAGGTCAAGCGGGGCATCGACCAACACCGCGACGGTGTGGTGTTCGAGTCCGTCGTATCTCGGCAGCACTTCGATGAGTTTCTGGTATTCAAAGTTCTGCGCAGCGCCTGCGGCACCGACAAGTCCTGCCTCGCTGGCACCAAGCATCGAAGGGATTGCGGAGAGAATCGAGGCGCACCCCGCCATTGTGCTCAGGCTCAGTCCATACAACAGCAGCCGTATGACCCTCATGAGAAGATCCCCGCCTGGCTGAGTTTGAGAAGCCACCCAAGCAGCAGAATGGCGAGCCCGATCCATACGATCCGGGGCTGTACGAGTGTGGCCGCGAGCCGCTGCATTGGTGCGGCGGTAAAAGCCGCATACAGACCGCCAAGAGTAGTCAAGGCTGCAAACAGGCTCAGCAGCAGCCCCGCTGGCTGGGCCAACAGCGCGTTCCCGAAGTCTGCCCTGCTCGCATGGGCGAAGGCCGTTGTCATGCCACAACTCGGACAGGGCAACTGCATCGCGGTCTGCCAGCCGCAGGCTGGCAAGCCCAGTGCCTGATGTGTGCCCATTCCGCTTGCCGAGGGAGTCAGCATCGCGGCAACCACCAGAGGACTCGCTGCCGCCACGGCAACCACGGCCGCCAAGAGGCGACCGCGAACCGAGAGTCGAGATGCTGAAAAGCCGACCATTCGTCAATCGTACCGGAAAGAGGCCAGATACCGGGGTCTGGCTCCGATCCGCCAAAGGGTGGCATGAAATTGAATAACCCCGGGATCAAATCACGGTATCTGGGCCCTTCGGCACCCGTAGAAATCCACCTGCATGGACCAAGAATACATTCCAGGGGCCACCAGCTAGGGAGCCAGCGCGGAGCCGCTGTAGTCGTGATCAACTCGCAGGTGTGCACGTGCCCCAGTCGGCCAGCACCGTGAGCAGGTCCTCGATGCCAAACATGGCTTCGGTAGCCGGGTCGCAATCTTCATGACACGGCGGGCACTGGCCGAATCCCTGCAGAATACCGAGCAGATCTTCATCGTCGACGATGCCGTTGCCTGTGATGTCGCCGGGGCATGGGGGTACTCCAATGATGCTCGCATCGAAGGTCACCGTCGTGGCCCACGTGCCGACATTGAGGCAGCCGTATTCAATCCACATGAACCCGGACTCTCCCCAATCGGTCCCCCATGAGTTCTTGATGTGCCATGCGCCAGAATGGCCTTGGGAGTCGTCCCAGCCGACGATGACCACGTAGTGACTCATGGTTGTTTTGGAGGGGCAGGCATTGAATACGCCGCCCGTGTAGGCGTG
This sequence comes from Phycisphaerales bacterium, assembly GCA_003520025.1. Lineage (GTDB taxonomy): Bacteria > Planctomycetota > Phycisphaerae > Phycisphaerales > SM1A02 > UBA12567. The sequence goes on along the minus strand of DOVP01000282.1, from coordinate 14,975 downwards.
GAACGCATCGGTCGTCTGGATGCCGACGGTGATCGGATAGTGTTCGTGCACGAATGTCTTGAGGTCGTCCACTGTGGGCGTGCCGCTCCAGGGCGTTTCCCGGCTCTCTAGGAAGTAGGTGTGGGTGTATGAGCACTCGCATGGAGGCCAACTTCCATCAGTCCCGGAGGTGTACGGCAGTTGACCCTCCGAAACCGTTCCCGATTCGCTGCAGTGGTAGGAGGGCGTCGCGCCGGTCGAGAGGTAGTTGCTCGCCGCCTGATAGGCGCTCCAGCCCGAACAATTGTCATCCTCGCGCAGACAACTGACGAGGTACTGTTCGGACAGGTCCTCGGTTTTATCCGACAGAATGAGCAGGGCCGCCTCCATTTGCCCGTGCAGTCCAAACGCCCAGCAGCAGCCGCAGTGGCCTTGATTACCCACTGGCGTGACCCCATCAGGATACCAGTCAAATGAATCTGGCAAGTCCTGCCGCGGTGGTGGGGCGCAGCGGTCGGAGTCGCCGTCTGCGGGCGGCGTGCCTCCTGAAAGCGTTTGCAGCGGAATCTCGGTCGCGTCGTTGAGTCCAACGCTGAAGGTCCAGCCCTCACGCAAACCTTGGGCCTCCAACCGATCGATGTCATCGGGAGTGAGTTGACCGAGGGCACAGGGTGTGAGCATCGCGGCAACCACGGCCGCCAAGGAGCGACCGCGAACCGAGAGTCGAGATGCTGAAAAGTCGACCATTTGTCACTCTCCTGAAAGAACACAGATACTAGGGCCTGACTTCGATCCGCCGAAGAATACCATGAAATTGAATAACCCCGGGATCAAATCACGGTATCTGTGGGCCCTTCGGCACCCGTAGAAATCCCCCTGCATGGACCAAGAATACATTCCAGGGGCCACCAGCTAGGGAGCCAGCGCGGTGGTAGTCCTCAACAAGCAAGTCGCAAGACACCGGACGATCGGCCCGTATACCGCTGTCGGCCGCCGCCAGCAGCGGCAGGTGCTGCTCGGCCCAGCCGCGAGCAGATTCCAACGAACCACAGTCCGTTTCCTTTGCCACCAAGTGAACACCGCCATCGACATCAACCGCCACGTGCACGCCCGGCGGAAGCGGCGTGTGCACTTCGAAGAGGCGAAGTCCATCCGGGAGACAATCACCAGAATCCGGCGGAGCCGGGAGCGGTATGGCTGGTTCCGACTCGGGCGGGGGCTCGGCGATCGCCGGTGACGGGGCCAGCCCGACCGGCCTGGCGCGGATTGTGCTCAGCAGCAGTGGCAACCCTTCAGCTGGCATCGGCACGCTTATCTGATCGGATGGCTCGGCCGCATCCAGCCGTGAGAGAATGCCAATGAGTCGCGACTGCACTTCGAGATGCTCGTGGAACGTGCTCGAGAGCCGGCCCCACACCTCCTCGGATACCGCCGGAGAAGACCCCGCAATAATGACGCCGACCGACAGCGGAACACCACCACGTTCGTTCACCAGTTGCTTGACAGCCCGGTACGCTCCTACCACTGCTGCCTGATCGGCTCCGGTCAGCAAGACGATCTCGCTGACCAACCCGCTCACATCTGGCCCGATCCCGCCGCCAAAGCCCGCCACAATCCAAAGGTGTCCCGCCCGCGGTGCGGCGATGATGTGCTCAAGCGTTGCTGCCTGAAGAGGTTCACCACCAAATCGCACCGCATGGAGTTCTCGGTCATCGACTTCCAGCAGCGTCCCTCCCCGCCCCGACTCATCCGCCACCATTGTCGCCGCAGCATGTCGCCATAACGCTCCACGCACCGGGAGATGCCCTTCCAATAGCAACACAACCCGATCAGCCGGAGCGTCCTCGGGCGTGGGGACACCGCCCACAAAGATGTCGGCAAGTGCCTCAATCTCCTGGCGGGTGCGGTTCATGCCTCGCTCGGGGCTGGTTCGACCTGCACGGTGCTGGTCGCTGATCGCTCCTGTCCGGTCTCGTCCGGCGCATCCTCGTTGAAAGGATCTGGACCGGGCCGTCCGTCGACCACCAATTGATACCGATACGTCCCTGGCGGTAGTGGTACCACTGCCTCGAAGGCATTGGCAGCCGTATTCCACCGCAGCGGGGTCGCCGAGGTAGACCATCCGTTGAAGTCGCCGCAGACGGCAAGAATCTGATCGGGTCGGCCCGGCTGCCTGAAGCGGACCCCCAGAGTGGTCATGACGGCGCCGTAGTCTCGATCTTGATCCACCGGAGCCATTTTTGCGTGAAGAGGTTCCAGATGCTGAGCGGGCGGGGGAACGCCATTTTGGCCTGTTCGGAGACGAGACAGAATCTCTCCGGCTCGCGATGCCGGGACCTCGGCAATCGATCTTGCCGCTCCCAACTCTGGCTGCGGAAGACCGTCCATCCAGTCCAGCAACGCCGCAAAGTCGCGTTCGGCAGATCCACCGGGATCGAAGTCGCATACCGGCTGGCCGAGACTGGCTGCCTCGCGAAGCGATTCGTGCTCGCGAATCACCAGCGGGGCCAGATGTGGGTCAAACTCCTGCGTGAGCGTTTCGAGAATCTTGGCGGCCAGCCCCGAAGCGGGGTCGTGAATCGTGGGCACGATCCACCGCGGCAGCGGTCGGCCCAATCGCCGCACCAACGCCTCGATGGTACTCCACTGCCGGCGGGCCCCTTTGAGGGAGAAGTAGCCGGTTTCAACGGGAATGATCGCCTCGCTCGCAGCACGAAGGGCGCTGAAGGTCAACATACCCAGAGCCGGAGGGCAATCGATGAAGCAGATGTCGAAACGCCCCCGGCATCTGGCGAGAAAGGTACCCAGACGCGACTGCACCTCAATCGTCTCGTCGCCCGAGCGGGCCTCCACCGCAGAGAGCAGCACGGTGCTTGGCAGCACGTGAAAGCGGTGCCCGATCTCCCAGCAGATTTCGGTTGGATCCACGCCATCGGCTTCACCCCGCATGACGCTGGTGCTGCCGCCCTCGATGGCTTCTTCTGGGATGCCGAGCCCGGCAGCGCAATGCGACTGGGGATCCATGTCTACAAGCAGCGTTCGACTTCCTCGCTTGGCCGACAATGCCGCGAGGTTGATGGCGGTGGTGGTTTTACCACACCCGCCCTTCTGGTTGACGATCGCGATGGTTCGCACGGGGGCTCTCAATCCGGACAGGAGGCGCTTCGGTGCCACTCTTATCGGCCCTGCCAACGCCCTCGCTTGAGCCTCAACCCGAACTCGGCGGCATCACCGAGTGCCACGCCGCTTCGATGTCCGCCATCGCAACATCATCGCGTACACACGCACCTTGTTGCATCGGAAGCACCAACCGAAGTCGATCACCGTCGACTTTCTTGTCGTATCGCATCGCTGCACACAGCGCCTCTGCCGGCTCGTGCTGGGCGATCGATACCGGAAGGCCGAGATCGGTCAGCAGTACCCGCACACGGTTCACGGCATCTGCCGTGCACAATCCCAAACGCTCAGCGCACGTCATCGCGGCGGACAAGCCAATGGAAACGGCTTCGCCGTGCGTCAAGTCGAGTTCCTTGATCGGTTCGATCGCATGGGCAAAGGTGTGCCCCAGATTCAGCAGCATACGACAGCCCGCCTCACGTTCGTCCTCCTGCACGATTTGCCGCTTGGCGTTGATCGAGCGGACCAAGATGTCTTCGATCGCTCCGCGATCTCCCTCTCGAAGCGCCACTGCATGCTGCTCAAGCAAACACATGAGGTCAGGATCGCTGATGATGGCATGCTTGACGCACTCGGCCAGTCCGCTCCGAAACGCTCGCAGCGGCAGCGTGTCGAGCGTTTCGGCATCGACCAGCACGAGTTTCGGCGGCCAGAAAGCACCTGCGAGGTTCTTCCCCAACCGCGACAGACCCGGAAGCGGAAGGTTTACCCCCGTCTTCCCGCCGATCGAAGCGTCCACCATTGCCAAAAGCGTAGTCGGCACCTGAACAAGATCAATTCCACGCAGATAGGTGGCAGCCGCGAAGCCAGCCACATCTCCGGTCAGTCCCCCTCCCACGGCGATGATGGCTGAATGTCGGTCGAGCCCACCGGCAAGTGCTGCCTCCCAGATTCGCTCGACGGCCTCCATCCGCTTGAGGGGTTCCTCCGCGGGCAGGGTCGTGATCGTCGCCTCCCAGCCATCTGGCTGGAGGGACTCGAGAACGGCCGCCGCGTGGGGAGCGAGCACCTGCTCGTCCGCTACAACGAGCACACGCCGGGCCTGGCTCGCACAAGCGATGTACTTCGCTGCTGTCCTCAGGCAACCCGGCTCAATCAGCACGTCGTAGTCGCCCTGACGGGAGGTGATGGGAATTCGAGTACTCATTCCTGCTCTTCATCGGCCCGGCGAGCCAATTCCGCCAAGGCATCGGCAGGATCTGCGGGGAGATCACTCGGCTCCACCGCCAACCAATCGGCCTCCAACTCGTTCTCCACGCCCATCACACGGGCTGGCCGCGGTCTGATTGGCCGACGGCCAAACATGATGGCCAGCATGAGAAACACAGCGAGCAAGCCCGCCAAGAGAGCAAGCATCCATACCGGAAAGGGGGCGGAGGACATGCGCAGGAGCGGCCCCTCTGCCTGCAGAAACGTGTATCTACGTGTCCTGCCATCGCGGGCAATCTGCACGGAATCTTCGCCTCGGGTGCCAGCGGCATGCACTCGATCGCCAACGATGCATTCCTCCACCTGTTCGTGTCCGCGAACAAGGACGAGTTGATCACCAGCGGCACGAATCCAGATGTCTCGGAATCCGGACTGCTCCTGGTCAATCTGCTCAATCCGACCCTCGACCGACATCGGCTCGCCGATAGGCGGCAGGCTCACGGCGGCCAAAAGTACGATCAACTGCACCATGCCAGCCCTCCACGCGCGGCCCTGCCCATGCGCGTCAAGACGACCCCAAGGGGATTCGAACCCCTGTTCCCAGGATGAAAACCTGATGTCCTAGACCTGACTAGACGATGGGGTCAAGTCAGGGGATGATAGCGGATCACGCCACCGGACCTCACCACCCAATGAGCACCATCACACTCACGATCCTCTGCCCAATGCAAATGGAGGCAGCGAAACTCAGCGGCCTCGTCCGTCGTCAAGGTTGGACGCTTCTTACAACCGGGATCGGTGGCGATGCCATCGAGCGGGCGCTCGCCACAGTGCCGCCCCGCTGCCCGGTGCTGCTCGCAGGAGTCGCCGGCGCGCTTGTGCCCGACCTTGAGCCCGGATCGGCGCACTTGATCGCCGAGGTCGTTGCACCAGATGGGATTTTGCAAAGCCCGCTGATTGCTGAAGGGCTCCGCGTCACAGGCGCCGACAAGATCGTCGCCACGCCCAGCGACAAGGCTGCGTTGGCAGAGCGAACCGGCGCCCACATCGTTGACATGGAATCCCATGCCTTTGCGGCGGCCGCCGAGGCGGCGGGCCGGCCATGGGCAATTATTCGCGGGGTGAGCGATGGGGTCGACCATCATCTACCAGCCGGTTGTGACCAGTGGTTCACGCCTGATGGCGGCATACGGCCCCTCCGAGCGGCGAAAGATCTTCTTGGACGGCCTCGCGAACTCCTGCAGATGCTCTCCTTCGCCCGAAGAACACATCTGGCCATGCGGCAGGTCGCCGCACTTGCCGAACAGACATTTCACGCTCAGTCCGGATACTGTGCTGCTCAGACTGAAACGGGAGCCCCGACCACATGATGCTGACCACAATTCTCGCGTCTTCTCTCTGTAGCACCTCACCGGCGAGCGCCCTGCTGCCGCCCCCACCGCCGGTTCCGAGCATTCGCGCAGCCTTGGGGGGCCAAGCACCGGAGGTCGGCCCCCTCGAAATTGACCTTGGTAGTGGCGATAGACGTGCAGGGCATCTGACCCCTTGGGCAGACACGCCCCCACTGGATTTCTCCTCTCGCTCGATGTGGCAACAGGATGAAGCCGCAGCACCGGCCGAAGCGACCACCGCATTCGGCGCCGAAGGCTCTACCCGGTGGTCCATCACCGGCCGCTGGGGCGTCGATGCCAACGACACGGGCAACAACGAGTATGGACTCGGCCTTGGGTTGCAACTGTTTCTCGTGGACGACTTTGCTTTTGCTCCCGAAATCAACTTGTGGGGCTTCTCGCAAGAAGGCGAGAATGCGTTTGGCGGCAGTTTGGACTTCATGTTCCAGTGGCACTTCGTCAAAGGTGAGACGTGGTCGCTCTACGGCGACTTCGGCTGCGGCATGCTCGGCACCAATCACAACGTGCCTTCGGGTGGCTCGCAGTTCAACTTTACGCCCCAAGCGGGTTTTGGCGTGACCTTTGACGTCGGGCAAGACCGCCGCTGGATCATCGGCGTGCGGTGGCATCACATTTCCAATGCCACCCTGTACCAGAACAATCCTGGACGGGACAGTGTGATGGTCTACACCGGACTCAGTTTGCCGTTCTAACAGGATGGGGGTCGGTGCCGGCCTGCATGCCCCCTTTGTTCACCAGCGTTTGAATACCAGCGACACGTTATGGCCACCGAAGCCAAACGTATTGTTGATCACTGCGTCGACCTGTTTCTCACGCGCCACATGCGGCACAAAGTCCAGATCCATTCCCTCGTCAGGGTTGTCCAGATTGATCGTGGGCGGCAGCACACCGTGGTGCAGCGCCAAGACGCTCGCCACCGACTCGATACCCCCGGCGGCACCGAGCGCGTGGCCGGTCATCGACTTCGTCGAAGAGATGGCAAGTGAAGCGGCATGGTCGCCGAAAACGCGTTTGACAGCTGTGACTTCGGCTGAATCGCCGAGTGGTGTCGAGGTGCCGTGGGCGTTGATATACCCGACCTGCTCGGGGTTCAGGCCACTCGAAGCGAGCGCAAACTCCAATGCCTTCCCCGCGCCAGTTCCCTCGGGATCGGGGGCGGCGATGTGATGGGCGTCTCCGGTGATCCCGAACCCAAGCAGTTCGGCGTAGATCCGGGCGTCTCTCGCTTTGGCATGCTCCAATTCCTCCAGCACCAAAACAGCCGCCCCTTCGGCGAGCACGAAGCCATCACGGTCGCGATCAAAGGGCCGCGAGGCAGTTTCCGGGCTATCATTCCTCGTCGAAAGTGCCTTCATCGCACTGAAGGCGGCGATACAAAGCTTGGACACCGCAGCTTCACAGCCGCCAGCGAGCATGACATCGGCCATGCCCCGTTGAATCATCATGCTCGCGTCCGCCAGCGCATGTCCGCCGGTAGCGCAAGCCGTTGCAACGGCCGTATTGCATCCCCGCAGATTCAATCGAATTGAAACCTGTCCCGCCGTCGCGTTGACCATGAGTTTGGGCACCACGAAAGGGCTGAGTCGCCGTGGCCCCTTTTGCAGGAGGCGCTCATACTGCGACTCGATCGTGAGGATGCCACCGATGCCAGACCCGATCGCAACGCCCCGCCGATACGGATCGCCCGAATCAAAATCGATGCCGCTGTCTGCCGCTGCTTCCACGGCAGCCGACATACCGAATTGACAAGCGCGGTCCGCCTTTCTTGCGTCCGGAGCGGACATGACCGACTCCGGATCGAAGTCGGACGCTTCACCCGCGATGATGGTGGACCAGTCATCGTCATGTTCAAACGCGGTGATGGTTGAGATACCGGAGCAACTCTCGCAGAGTCCACTCCACAAGGCCCCGGCGCCGACACCGAGATCGGTGACCGCGCCCAATCCTGTAACAACAACGCGACGTTCCTCAGCAGGCATACTGCGACCCCGAGGGGCAGGAGGCTCGCGCCTGATCAGCCCTTGGATGCATCGATGATGTAGTCGATGGCATTTCCGACGGTCTGAATCTGCTCCGCCTTGTCATCCGGTATGGATGTATCGAACTCATCCTCGAATTCCATCACCAACTCGACCGTATCGAGGCTGTCGGCATTGAGATCATTGGCGAAACTGGTATCGCGACTGACCTCACCCTTGTCAACGCCCATCTGCTCGGCCACGATTTCGATGACCTTGGTTTCAACCTCTTCTACCGTCACGGGAATGTCTCCTACAGGCAGGGACCAGTCCCTGCTGAATGATGGTGGGGATTGTACCTATTCACGCCCCTTGAGGCATCGCTTTGTCAACTCAACATGCCGCCATCTACGGCCAGAACGTGGCCGGTGACATAGCCGCCCTGCTCGGAGGCCAGAAAGGCCACTGCATGGGCGATTTCTTCGGGATGGCCCAGCCGACGCAGCGGGAGTTTGGCAACGGCCTCCTGCACCAACTGCTCAGGCAGCGCATCGGTCATATCCGTCTCGATGAAACCCGGCGCCACCACATTGGCCGTGATGCCCTTGCCACCGAGTTCCTTGCCGATGCTCCGCGTCATACCGATGAGTCCGGCCTTGGCGGCCGCATAATTGCTCTGCCCAGGATTCCCCATCACGCCGACCACCGAACCGATGTTGATGATTCGCCCCCATCGGCCTCTCATCATGGGACGAGCGGCGGCCCTGCACAGGCGAAAGGCAGCGCGGAGATTCGTGCCGATGACAACATCAAAATCCTCGTCACTCATGCGAAGGATGAGACCGTCGCGGGTAATACCAGCGTTGTTGACCAGAATGTCGAGACGCCCATGACGGTCCACGACGCCTCCGAGCATGGCGTCCACGGCCTCATCATCCCCCAGATCGCACGGACAAGCCTCGGCACTTCCACCTGATGCGATGATGTCATTACAAACTGCCCCGATCGCATCGGCGGAGCGAGCAACCAGTACCACATGGTGCCCCTCAACGGCGAGCCGCTCGGCGATGGCCTTCCCGATTCCACGGCTTGCGCCTGTGACGATGGCGATACGCTGGTTCTGATCCGGCTCGACGCTCATGCGGCTGCTCCTCGCGGTCTCCAGAAGAAATCCTGCTACAGCAAAGGGAGAAAGTGTACCGGTCTGCGGTCGGTCACCGCCTAGCGCATACCCGGTCCACCGCCGCCACCCGACTCGTCATCCTCGGGCATTCCATCGGGACCACCTGTGCCGGCACCTACCCCCTTGCCGCGAGCCGCCAGCATGCCAAGATCATCCTCTGCCAACTTCTCCTGCTCGGCCTGTACGGCCGCATACCAATCTTCGAAAGCATCCCGCCCCAGCGCATCGCTCAGCCCAGGAGGTGCATAGCCAGCAACCAACACGTATCCACCGCCGGCTTTCGGCTGCTGGACAATCTCCCACATCTGACCCTCAATCCGATCAGCGAACTCATACAGGCCGAGCACGGCGGCGCGGCCTTCATTGGTCACGCCCATCAGGATCTCAATCCCTTCAATGTCCTCCGAAAGCCGGTCGAGTTGTCCCGATGCTTCAAGGTGAGCGAGTTCCTCTTGCTCAATATCGCCGAAGTAGGGTTTGAGTTGGTCGGCACGTCCCCTCGCAAACGCATCGAAGAACTTCAACAATCCGATTCGCTCCTCATCGGTCTGCGGTGCCTGACGCTCATCCATCCAGACCCGCTCATCGATGTCGTACTGCGCAATCAAGTCCTCGATCGATGTCGCAGGCGGAGGGCCCGGATCCACCTGCACGGGTTCTTTCTTCTTCGACTCAGGCGGAGGGGGATCTTCGCAGCCGAGCATCGGAAGGGCCATGACGCAGGACATGGCAAGAATCACGCTATGCCGAAACGGTCGAATCTGGTTGATCATGGTTCTGCACCTTCGCGGACCGATCGATCCGCCGCATGAGACCTTTGAGCACTTTGCCCGGGGCCAGTTCAATCCATTGATCGTAGCCTGCTGCCACCATATTCGCCAACTGCCCGGCCCATCGAACCGGGCTGGTGATCTGAGCGACGAGGGTTTCGCGGATCTCATCGACGCTCATGCCCTCATAGGTGCCTGCCGTGACATTCGACCACACCACGCCGCTGGGTGTCTGCATGGGCGTCGCTAAAAGCACCTCGGCCATCCGATCGGCCGCTGGCTGCATGTGCGGGCTATGGAAGGCACCAGCGACAGTGAGGGGCGTACCACGCCAGCCCTTCTCCTCGCAGGCCGTCACAGCACGCTCGCAGCAGGTGGCATCCCCACTGAGCACGATTTGCCCCGGGGCATTGAGATTGGCCGGAACCAGTACACCACCATCGCCAGTCAACTCCTGGCAGAAGGCCTCTGCTTCCTCCTCGGTGGCCCCCATCACCGCCACCATGCCGCCTTCACTCGCCTCGGCGGCCTCCTGCATGAGCGCCCCACGCTGAGCGACCAGACGCAACCCGTCCTCGAATGAAAAACAGCCCGTCAGATGCAAGGCGGTGTATTCACCGAGCGAGAGACCCGCCGCAGTGGCGGGCATCGCAGCATCGCCATGCAGCCCATGCCAACATGCCACCGAGCAAGTGTAGATGGCGGGCTGACTGATGTCGGTGCGGTTCAGGCGATCGGCCGGGCCCTCGAAGCACAGTTCGCTCAGTGGTGAGCCGAGCGTGCCGGCGAGTGTCTCGTCGGCGCGAGCAAAGACCGCCTTCGCTGCTTCGCTCGCCTCGAACCAGGCACTTCCCATTCCCATCGCCTGCGCGCCTTGGCCGGGGCACAGTGCCGTCACATTAATCGTGTTCATGCGAGGATTGTAGAAGAAGGGATCGGATACCGCCTACACTCGCCAGACGCTGCTGGACCAAGTCATCCCGCCACCAAAGGCGACCATCACGATGATGTCACCCTCGGTGATCTTGCCGGCCTGCCACAACTGATCGAGGCAGAGGCCCACCGAACCAGCCGAACTGTTGCCGTAGTGATCGATGTTGATGTACACCTTTTCGTCGGGCAAACCGAGTTTTTCCTTGGCCGATTCGATGATCCGCACGTTGGACTGATGACAGACGAATTGCGCGATGTCGTCCACGGTGAGCCCCGCTGCTTCAAGCGATTCCTCAATCACATCCTTGAACTTCTTCACCGCGAACTTGTAGACCTCACGGCCATCCATCCGCAGCGTCCCCATTCGCATGCCCGAGTCGATGACGTCCTCTGGAATGTCTTGCGGCACATTGGGGATGTACAGAGACGGCCACGTTCGGCCGTCGGCCTCCATGACCTGATGCAGGCAGCCGCGTGTGGGGTCTTCGTCCTGCACCAACACGGCTGCGCCAGCCGCGTCACCGAACAAAATCGCCACACTACGATCGTTGTAGTCAATCGCCGTTGTCATCGCATCACACCCAATAACGCCAATTGAACCGAAGCGACCGGACCGGACGAGCGAGTCAGCGAGATTGATCGCGTAGACAAAGCCCGAGCAGGCGGCCACGATGTCAAAAGCACCGGCCGGCTGCGCATCGAGCGCCGCCGAGATTCGACATGCGTTGGAGGGACATCTCATCTCGGAAGTAACCGAGGCGTGGATGATCAGGTCCAGATCGCCACCGGCCATGCCGGCATTGTCGAGCGCCTTACGAAGCGCGTCCGTCGCGAGCGAGAACTGGCCCTCGCCCTTGTCGGAATCGACAATTCTTCGTTCTAAGATGCCGGTGCGCTTCCGGATCCACTCGTCCGAGGTATCCATCATTCCTACAAGATCGTCGTTGGTCAGACGCTTGTCGGGAACCGCCGAGCCGCACCCTGCCAGTCGCACGCCGCAGAGCGTCCCGGCGGCCATCAGGCTTCGACCTGCTGGCTTTCGAGAATCTCGATGATTCTCGCGTTGACGCCGAGTTCCACAAACCGTCTCGCAGCGGCGAGGGCGTTGGTGATTGTGCGGGCCTTACTTGAGCCATGGCAGATCAGACAGCCGCCGTTGACACCCATGAGCGGTGCGCCGCCATATTCGTGGTAGTCGTACTCGGCGTAGAGTTTCTTGACGATTGGAGCAAACTGCGAGACAAAGGCCGGGTCATGGGACTCTAGTTCTTGCTGCAGGAGTTTGAAGATCCCTTTGCTGAGCCCCTCGGCAAGTTTGATTGTGACGTTGCCGGTCACACCGTCCGAAATCACGACATCACAGTCACCTGCAAAGACGCCGCGCCCCTCGACATATCCCACAAACTCGACCGCCGGATCATCGCGAAGCAGATCCCGTGCCCGCTGCATGTCCTCGGTGCCTTTCTGTTCTTCGCTGCCTACGTTCATCAGGCCGACCCGCGGCTGCTCGATGCCGAGTACGCGGCGGGCGTACACCGTGCCCATGACGCCGTACTGGTGTAGATGGTGCGGCTTGGGGTCGATGTTGGCGCCGACATCGATGAAGGTGACCGGACCAGCGAACGTCGGTACAACCGCGGCAATGCCCGGTCTCGCAACGCCAGGAAGCCGCCGCATGTGCATCTGCGCGGCCGCCACGAAGGCGCCTGTGTTGCCAGCTGAGATCGCCATATCCAATCGAGCATCGCCTGCTTTGGGGCCGGCCATGCGGGTCATTTGGACGAGCGCAGAGTCGGGCTTGGATCGCGCCGCCTCGACGGGCGATTCGTTCATCTCGATTTCGTTGGAAGTCGGAATGACTTCGATGAGCGCGGCATCAACGCCGCTGGAGGCAACGCCCGCTTCGATGATCGCTTCATCTCCGAAGAGCACCAGTGTGTCATCAGGATCGAAGGACACAGTGGCAGCAAGCGCGCCCTCAAGGATTGGGGCTGGCGCAAGATCACCCCCCATGACATCAACACCGAGTCTCATGAAATCAGACTGTACCCGACGTCTTGAGCGTCAGCCCAGGCCGGACGTAGCCACAGTCGGTACAGGCTGTATGCGGACGCTTGGTCGCGCCGCAGGAGGGACACTCAAGCAAATTCGTCTTGGACAACGCCAAGTGACTCCGACGCTTGTTCTTGCGAGTCGGGGATATCCTGAGTTTGGGTAGGGCCATGGTGAGCTCTCCTCAAGGGCTGGGGGCCTGAGAGATCCCTTCCGGGCCTTTCCAGCGAACTGCGCAGGGTAGGCGAAAAGGCGTTTTTTGTCAATAACGCCCCGGTTACAGGGCTACCAAGTCGGGGGTCCATCGGGGCCCGCTACAGCAAATGCAGCCAATCTTTGAACAAGAAATCGAATCGCTCGGTCAGGAGGGTGATACGGCCCATCACCGTCAGGCCAAAGGCCGCGCCGAAGGTGACCATCAGGACCAGAATGCCACCTCGGGCCGTCTTGCCAACGAAGCCCTTGTGCTCCATCGAGAAGAAGAAGTACACCAAGCACGCCAGCACGCTGAGCAGGATCACGATCGCCGATATCGATGGCCAGAACATGAACGCATCGGCGGTGTCGACGGCCCAAAGCGGTTTGATCGTGCCCTTGATCTGCAGCAGGAAGTCCGACTCCAAGTGCGCCAGCAGCCGGAAGCCCGCTGTTGCGCCAATGATGAAGGCCAGCGGCCAGCGGGCAATCCACCCGCCCTTTGGAAGCAGACGGCACACCAACATGATCGAAAGGATCAGGGGAATGATGTAGATCCACTTCCATTCCCAGTCGTCGGCGAGACCCGGTGTCGTCCATCCCCGCACCAGCCCGGGCCACAAGTTGACCAGCAACTTGTCCACGATGCCGGTGTAGAACGAGTACACCATCCAATACGCCGCCGAGGCCCCGATGACGAGTGCTTCGGCCGTCTTATAGAAAGGGTTGTCGCCGATGAGGAAAGACATGATGCACAGCGTCAGGATCGCGGCGAGCCAGACGCCGATGGTGCGGTTCCAACTCATCACGGCGTTTGCGGGACGATCGACACTACCAGGTGGCAACTGCGTCACCGTTTCCCACTCTGATATCTGGTCAGTCACCTTCCAGCCACTTGGAGCAGCCTCAAACAGACCCGATGCATCTGCCTTCTGCCAGTCGTCCGTGACTAGGGCACCGACGAAGTGACTCGACATCACCTTGGTGGTCGACGTAATCGTCTTGTCACCACCTGCCAGTTCGAGGGATTCAGGCTCCAGAGTGCGAACGACCGATTGGACCAGCGGAACACCCTGAGCGTCTAAAGACTTCGCCTGCGGGGAATCCTCGGGAACCCAGATGTCAATCTGATCCACCTGTTCAAGCATTCGGTAGGACTGTGTCTCCGGGACAACCCATACTTGCCCGGCGTCGAGCATGAAACCGGCGACCACCATGCCCGCCACGAGCACGAGCAGACCGACAACCCAGCCGATCAGGCCGCCTCCGGTTGTTCCCGGGACGTGTGTTGTGTCATGCTGGCTCATCAGGCATTCCCCCGACTTCGATCAACAAAGAAGATGATGTTGCCCAGAACGATGAGGGCGACCATGAGCAGGTGCGCGACGAACTGCGGCCCCATCCGCTGCTGAGCAGCCGTCGATGAGAACCGGGCCTTGACAAACTCCGGCGTCTTGAGGTCGGGGTAGCGGTCGCTCATGATTTTCTCATAGCCGGCGGCGCCTTTGATCGCCGCAAGCAGCCCAGTGAGCGGGTCGGGTATGTAGGGGTAGAAAAGCGGCGCCTGCACGCCGGTACAGCCCGAGACCATCGGAAGGCCCGCTGGTGTCGCAGCGTACTGAATCCACTGCTTGGTGCCCGGGTCGCCCGCGCTGATGCTGATGAGCAGGTTCATCTGCTTGGCCGACTTGATGTTCGCCGTCAGTGATATCTCGTTGAGATCCTGCTTTCGAGAGTCGGTGATGAAGAGCGTCTTCCAGTCGACGATGCTGTTCTTGATGACCGCCTCGCCGCCGGGCTTGTAGCCGAAGGACATGTAGTCGGTGCCGTACTTCAGGTGCGGATACTCCTCCTGAAGCAATTTCATGGCGTCTTCGATGAAGGGCTCGCCGAGCGGCCAGAGGCACATGAAGTAGATCTTGTGCTTCTTCTCGGCAAGGTGACGCGTAAACGACATCGCCATCGGCAGCAACTCGCCCTGCGATCCCGGGTCGAAGTCGAAGGACAGAAGCACCCGGGAGCCGTCTGGAAGCTCTTCCACGGCGTTGAACACGTTGCGGGTCATCATCGACACGTCGGACGGTGGCTCGAAACGAAGCAGGACCGGGATAGCCACTGCAAGCCCCATGATGAGAAAGATCAAACGACGATCGAGATTACGGAGGAG
>DOVP01000131.1:307-2944 GCA_003520025.1 Phycisphaerales bacterium | reverse complement strand
GCGGCACCAGTGGACACCCGGCCCTACCACGCGCTGGTCCTGCAGACCTTTCAGGATGATGTTGATGGGCAAGCAGCTTCGTTGTGGCGGGAACAACTGGGCCTCTTGGTACCACCGCTCGATCCCGATCTGGGCGTACATACGGACAACAAGGGATCCCTCGTCGTGTACGGGCACTATGAAGGGTGGAATGATCCAAAGGCCGCTGAGGACATGGCTTCGCTGAAGAGCCTCCGTATCGATAACAAGCGGGTCTTCGGTCCGATCATCCGCACCACCATCCGACCACAGCGAAAGCCCGAGGAGATCCATCCGTACGAACTCCTCTCGCTGCGACTGCGGTATCCCGATGCCCGAACCATCTACACGCTTGAGATCGAAGTCTGGGGTGACTTCGATTCGGGCACCCTTTCTGACGCGGTGCGGCAGGCAAATGCGGAATCCCGCGTTGCCCAACTCAGAGCCGGCGGAACTCCGGCTTTCTTCCACCACGATCCCGTCAGCCGCCTCAGCATGGTCACCGTCGGCGCCTTCAATGAACAAGCCCTTGACCCCGAGTCGGGCCTCACGAGCGTCGAAGTTGAGCAGTGGCAACGAAAATTCCCCAACCACCTCACCAACGGCGAAAAACTGAGCCTTCCCGTCCAAGGCCGCCCCGACCTCGGCGTCATCCCTCACCGCTCCCGCCTCGTCCTCGTTCCGGAGTTGTAGGGGGCTAAGCACTGCGCAGGGATGTCCGCTGAAGCGAAGATCGAGAATGGAACCCATTGACCCCCTTGCGATCACACGCCGGCTGGATGCCACATCGTCTTGAACTCAACGAACTGGTCGAGAAACCAAGGCGAGCAGGTCTGGGCGTCATCTGCCCAATCGGCGCCGGTCCAAGGGATCGTATGGACGCGACGAATGCCATCCGCTGCTGCCAGGCGGAGGGTCGTGCGAGCTGATTTGCTCAGGCCGCTTGAAACCATGACGGCCACTTCGCGGTGACCGCCGAGCGGGTCAAGCAAAGGGGCTATGTCGCCAGTCAGCAGGTTTGCAGCACCATTTGGCACATCAGACACCGCCAGCACCTCACCAAGCAGGACACCAAGCATCGCCGCTGAGCGGGGCACGGCCGCCACCACCGTGTTACCCATCGCCATCGCGGCGCCAATGAGCGTCACCATGCTCAGTAGCGGTGGCTCTTGCGGGCAGAACACCACAACCACACCGCAGGCCTGCGGAATCGTGAAGTTGTGATACGGGCCCGCCACCGAGTTCTGGCACCCCAGAATCTGATGGATCTTGTCGCACCACCCTGCGAGCATGACCATCCGATCCACGGACAATTCCACTTCGCGGCGGGCGGCGGGAAGGTTCATGCCGGCATCGCAGAGCGCCTCGGTGAACTCCTCGCAGCGGCTTTCCATCATCTCGGCTGCGCGGTAGAGCACTTGACCGCGGAGCATGGCGGTCGCGTCCCGCCACGCTGGTAGACCCGCCCGCGCCGCCTCGACAGCTTCGCGAGAGTCCTTGCGGCTCGCCAGTGCGCAGCGGGCGACGGTCTGACCCTTCGCGTCTTCCACCACAAAGGTCGCACCCGATTCAGAGCGGGGCCATTTGCCACCGATCCAGAGTTTGCCGGTCTTGATGACTTCCAGTCGACTCATTGCCGCTCTCCTCTACCGCACATAGGCCCGAAGTCCCTGAAGTCCGCCCTCTCGGCCAAACCCCGACTCTTTGACGCCACCGAAGGGCGAGGCTGCGTCAAATTGGTTGTAGGTATTGCACCACACCACCCCAGCATCCATCCGGCTGGCGATCTCGAAGATCTTTGAGCCCTTGTCTGTCCAAATGCCCGCAGCAAGACCGTAGGGCGTCATGTTGGCACGGCGAATGGCCTCCTCAGGGGTGCGGAAGGACATGACGGCGAGCACGGGGCCGAAAATCTCCTCCCTCGCCACAACATGGGCTGGCTGCACACCGGTGAAGAAGCACGGTGGGAACCAGAAGCCTTGCTCAGGAAGCGGGGTTGACTGCACATCATGCAAAATGGCGCCTTCCTCCTGGCCGGCCGTGACCAGCGCACGGATGCGGTCGAGCTGCTCGCGGCTGTTAATCGCACCAATATCGGTGTTCTTATCAAGCGGATCACCAACGCGAAGTTGGGCCATCCGATCACGCAGGGCGGCGACGAAGGGCTCGAGAATCGACTCCTCGACAAGCAGCCGTGAACCGGCGCAGCAGACATGCCCCTGATTGAACCAGATGCCACTCACGACGCCTTCGATGGCCTGTTCGATGGCCGCGTCGGCGAAAACGATGTTGGCACTCTTGCCGCCGAGTTCAAGCGTCAGTGGGATCTCTCGCGGTGCGAGTTCCTCCATGATTCGCCGGCCGACTTCGGTCGAGCCGGTGAAGGCAACCTTCTTGACAGCCGGGTGCGACGCGACCATCCGGCCTGTATCACCTGCGCCGGTGACGATGTTCACAACGCCCGGCGGCAGTTCAACTTCCTGCAGGATCTCCGCAAGCAGGAGTGCCGAGAGTGATGTCGTCTCCGCCGGTTTGAGCACACTGGTATTGCCGCACGCCAGCGCGGGTGCCAGTTTCCAAGCCGCCATCAGGAGCGGAAAATTCCATGGGATGATCTGG
>DOVP01000131.1:0-150 GCA_003520025.1 Phycisphaerales bacterium | reverse complement strand
GATGTTCACAACGCCCGGCGGCAGATCGATCTCCTGCATCAGTTTCGCCAGATGCAGAGCCGTCAGCGACGTTGTCTCTGCTGGCTTGAGTACGACGGTGTTGCCACAAGCAAGGGCAGGCGCCAGTTTCCACGCCGCCATCAACAGCGG
>DOVP01000157.1 GCA_003520025.1 Phycisphaerales bacterium | reverse complement strand
CTCCGACTGGATCAGTCTTCCGACCGACCGCAGCCGCGTTCCGGAGCGGATGGAACAGATCATGGCCCGTGTTCGTGCTCACCGCGAACGGGAGTGTCAACTCGAACAATTGGCGGACACCTGTGAGCAACTCACAACCGCCCGCGACGAGATGTCCGACCAGGTCGATGTGCTATGTGGTGACCTCGCGTCCGCGTATCGAACCATGCGAGAGCAGATGAGTGATGTCGCCATGTCCAGCGAGTTCAAGGCGCTCATCAGTCAGGAACTCGACGTCGAGGAGATGCTCCGCACCTCACTCGAATACATCCTCAAGAAACTCGGTCCGACCAATGCCGTCGTGTATCTCAAGGAAGGCGACAAGCAGTACGGTGTCGGGGCCTACGTGAACTTCCAGTGGCAGGACACGGATTTGATGCCGACGCTCCGTGATCTCGGCAATCTCATTTGCCCGGCAATGTCGACCGAACACGAACTCGTACGCTTCGACGATACGACCGAACTCGCGCACGAGGCGGGTGGCCATCTGAGCATGCTCGGCGGCTCGCAACTGGCCTCCTTCTCATGCCACCGCGACGACGAGTGCCTGGCGGTATTTGCGTTCTTCCGCGACGCCGACACCGGGTTCTCGTCCGAGGATGCCACCACCCTCGATGTGCTCCGCACCATCATCACGGAGCAACTCGCCCAGATCATCCGCGTCCACAAACGCTCTCGCCCGGAGTGGCCGGACGAGCCAGTGGAAGACAGTTGGGGCGACTTGGCGGCGTGAACGAGGACCGTTGGGCCAATCCCTAGCCCTTCGCTTTGCGACCACGCGCCCGTGCCTGTGGGATCGAACCAACCAGTTGAACCTGCTGGCTCCCACCGAGCATTTTGGTCAATTGACGAACAAGTTCGTCGTGCGGAACGACCCGGAACTCACTTTTGAGCGTCACCACCTGCTCGGGAAGGTCCAGGTGCAGAACGACATTGGCCGGATGCGCCCCATCGGCGATTTGTGAGCCACCCGCCTGCTTGATGACACCCGCGGTCATACGGAGCCGCTCCCCCGCAGCCTGTTGGGATTCCCCATCCTTGAAGGGAACCCGCAACTCAATGCGTTCGGTCAGGAATTTTGCAGCCTCACTCGGACGCACCAATCGCTCGACGATGAATTGCTGGCCACCACTTCTGTTGTTGATGTCCAGATGTCCTTCTGCGATAACGACGGCATCGTTGACAATCATCTCGCCGTCTCTCGCAAAGTGATCCGAGAACATCACAGCGTCGATTGACGCCCCGCGATCCTGCAGTGACAACATCGCCATCCGCTGCCCCGCATTCTGTCCCCGCTGAATGGTGACGATACGGGTCGAGGCGATCATCACGCCAAGTCTGATCTGGCGGCCCATTGGCATGTTGTCAAGTTGGGAGATACTGCACGAGCAATAGGTCTTGAAAACCGCGTCGTACTCATCGATTGGATGGCCAGAGACGTGGAAGCCCAGAAGTTCACGTTCATAGGCCAGGGCCTCCCGCTCGCTCCACGGCGGCACATCGGGCAGCGCGAACTGCTCGGGGTCCTCTTTGGGGGCATCCCCCCCACCAAAAAGCTGCCCCTGCCCGGAGTCGGCGTCCTTCTTGAGTTTCTGTCCCGCCCGAAGTGCCGACTCGGCCTCTCCCACCATGGAAGCGCGTTTGGACATGCTGTGAATGGAGTCGAGCGCGCCGGCCTTGATCAAGGCTTCCATCGTGGCGCGATTGACGGTGCCCGATGGCGCCCGTTCACAGATATCCCAGATCGACAAGAAGGGTCCATTGGCATCCCGCTCGGCAATCAAACCCTCCACAGCATTCTTCCCGGCCCCCTTGATGCCGCCGAGCCCGAAGCGGATTGCCCCATTGAGACTACTCGGTGACAGATGTTCGTCATGTACCACCGTGAAGCGGTGGCGACTCTCGTTGATATCGGGACCACGCACCTCAATGCCGATGTCCGGCTTGCTGTCAGCGTGATCTGAGAAGCGCGTGTACCGGCAGTCATCCAGATACGGCGCCCAGTCCTCTGTCTTCTTCGCGGCGCTCTCGAACGTCAGCACGGCCGCCATGTACTGCACCGGGAACCACGTTTTCAACCAGGCAGTTTGGTAGGCGATGATGGCATATCCCGTCGAGTGGGACTTGTTGAAGCCGTAGCCGGCGAACTTCAAAATCAATTCGAAGAGTTCCTCGGCTTCGTCCTTGCCCATCCCCTTCCCAGACGCACCCTCGATAAAACCACTCCGGGCCGAGTCGATGACATCAACCTTCTTCTTGCTGATCGCCTTGATGAGCGTGTAGGCCTGTCGCAGCGGGATGTCACCGAGCCCGTGCACGATCTGCATGACCTGTTCCTGGTACACCATGATGCCATAGGTCTCGGTGGTGAACTCGTCCACAATCGGATGCACATTCGGAACCGGGAGTTTCCCGTGCTTGCGGGCGATGTACTCGGGGATGAGATCCATTGGCCCTGGTCGGTACAACGCATTGGCGGCGATGAGATCTTCAAGTCGATCCGGCTGTATTTCCCGCAGCAGTTGGCGCATGCCCGTTGACTCGAACTGGAAGATCCCAGAGGTATCGCCGCGGCGGAAGAGATCGAGTACCTGCTGGTTGTCCCAAGGAACACGGTCAAGATCCAGCGGGTATGGGCCATCACCAGGCGCGTGGCCAACCGCAGCCCAGATCTCCGATTCGTCGAGTGTCACCTCTACGAGTTCTCGCGACAGTTCCAGCGTCGAGAGCGTCCTGAGACCGAGGAAATCCATCTTGAGTAGTCCGACCCGCTCGCAGGTCGGCCCATCCCACTGTGTGACCGCCTCGTCGTTGCCGCTCACCCGGCACAGCGGCACGATCGTGTCGAGCGGTTGCGTCGCCACGACAACACCCGCCGCGTGGACTCCGGCGTGCCTTGCGTGTCCTTCCAGTTTTTCCGCTTCGTCGATGACGCGGCGGGACATGGGGTTCTTCTCGTATTCCTCTTTGAAGTCCGTCGATGACTCGCGGGCCTGCGCGATCGTGATGTTCAATTCCGGCGGCACCAGATTTGAGAGCCGCTGCCCCTCCACTGGCTCAAGCCCCATGACCCGCGAGACATCCTTGATCGCTGCGCGTGCCTTGAGCCGACCGAACGTGATGATCTGCGCGACATGGCCATACTTCTCCCGGACGTATTGGATGACCTCACCACGCCCATTCTGACAGATGTCGACATCGATATCGGGATATTCATCGCGGTCTGGGTCGGTGAACCGCTCAAAGAGCAATCCAAATGTCACTGGACACGCGTTGGAAAGTCCCAGCACATAGCCGACCATCGTGCCGACACCACTGCCACGGGCACTGGCCGGGATGCCCCGCTGCCGCGCCCAGTTGACGAAGTCCCAGCAGATCAGGAAGTAGGCACTGATCCGCTTCTCGGACAGGATCGAGAGTTCACGTTCACACCGAGCGCGAATCTCGTCGGTGACACCATCGGATCCGTATCGCCAGATGAGGCCAGCTTCGGCCAACAGCCTGAGCGCACGGTCGCATTCTGCTTCCAGTGCGATTCGGTCCGCTCCGGCATCACGTTCCGCATCGAATGGATGCAACTCGATTCGTGTACACCAGGCCTTGAACCACTCGGTCAGATCGCTGGTTCCATCCCATGTGGGGGATTCACTCGGTGCCGTGACTCGCACGACCGGGGCGTGGCTGGTGGCGAAATCGATGGTCGTCTCGCACCGCTCGGCGATTCGGTTGGTGTTTTCAATAGCCTCAGGTACGTCCCCGAAGAGTTCCACCATCTCCTTCGCCGACTTGACATACAAGTCCGGCGGATAGGTGAGCCGCTTGGGATCCTCTTTGGTCCTTCCCATGGAAATGCAACAGAGTGTGTCGTGCGTGTTGTGATCGTCGGCGGTCAGGAAGTGGGCATCGTTGTCGCATACGAGGGGGAGATCGAGTTCATCGGCGAGTTTGATCAGGAGCGGATTGATCGCATCCTGTTTGTCGATGTCCATGCGTTGCAACTCGACAAAGAAGCACGGCTCACCATGCTCGTCTGGACCAAATACCTCGGCATGCCAACGGGCCTCCTTGATGGCGGCCTTCCAATACTTGTCATCGCCGGTCTGTTCGAACTGAACAAGATGGTGCGCCAGCGATGAGCCGAGGTGTCCGTTGATGGCAATCAGGCCACCGGACCACTGAGCAAGTGTCTCCCGATCCATCCGCGGCTTGTGATAGAAGCCCTTCAAATAGGCATCACTGCTCAACTTGACGAGGTTGCCCCACCCCTCGTCGTTGCGCGCAAGCAAGACGAGATGGAACCCGCCATCCGGTCCGACTTTCGACTTGGCACGCATCGTTCGCTGTTCTGGCGCGACGTAGGCCTCGATTCCAAGGATCGGCTTGATCCCCACCTTGTTCGCGGCCGAGAAGAACTCGGCAGCGCCGAACAGGTTGCCATGGTCCGTCAGTGCGACTGACGTCATGCCGAGATCCGCCACACGCTTGAGCAGCGGTTTGATGCGATTCGCCCCGTCGAGTAGTGAGTACTCGCTGTGGAGATGCAGGTGCGTGAACTGGGGGGTGGTCGCAGTGCTCATGGGATCACCATGATGATACGGGCGAGGGCAGCGTATGCCGAGGGCCGATTCGGCCGACTTCCGACTATCGCTTCACCCTGACACCCTTCCGACCCTCCACATCATGCTCGGCCCAGTCCGGTGTGCGTCGGGCGAAGAGACGGGCCCATCCGGCAAGAATCAGATACACCGCCATCGAGATGATGCCCGCTGTGAGGGCCAGCACCAGTAGCGGCAACGCCAGTAGCAGCAAGAACACCGAAATCGCTACACGCGACGCCCGGCTCGGCCGTGACTGGATGATTTGAAACACCCGCGATGCTCTTGAAAAACCCTCCGGGAACCCTTCTGGCGGAATTTGCTCTGGCCCATTCATGGTGTCGAGATCTCACAGGTTTCCTGTTCGATGAGTTCCAAGAGGGCCGCTCGCAGATCGGCGGTCATGCTGCCAACCGAGCCTTCACCGATCGGGTGGTGCCGCAGTTCGGCCTCGTGCTGGGGATCTTCGGAATGGACATTCAGCCCAAGCCCGGTGACCGGAAGTATGTGCCAACTCGAGTTCGTCAGGAAGACTTCGTCGGCGTCCATGAGTTCCTCTAGATTCGGCATTCCCTCGCGGACCGAGATCCCCGCTCGCTGCGCCAATTCAATGACTGCGGAACGGGTGATGCCTGGAAGCACGGGCGGGACAAGTTCGCCTTTGAGTTGCTCGCCGCGGGCTGGTGGTGTGATCAACTCGCCATCAGACACATAAAAAAGGTTGCTCACCGATCCACTTGCAACCATTGCGTCTGGTGTCAGCCACAAGGCCTCCCCCGCTCCCACCGAGGCGGCAGCCTGTAACGCAGCGATTCGGTTCCAATAGTTCAGCGTCTTGTGTCCGGCCGTCTGCTGCCACGGGTTGAGGCGGCCAGGGGCGAGCAGGGCGGCGATGCCTTGGGAAAAAAAGGCCTCCGGGTACTCGGTCGGCGGCTGGACAACGATCACAATCGTCGGATCAGTCGGCCCCTCACCAGTACTGCGAAGCGCATTGAGGTCACCACCGCTCAGCGTCAGTCGGACGCGGGCATTTGGCTGCTTGTTGTGTTCGATCGTGTGATGTACAGCTTCGATCAGCGGGTCGGCATGCAGCCGATCACTCAGCATCAAGGTTTGGGCGGACTCCAGAAGTCGGCCCATGTGTTGCCCGGCACGAAAGACTCGCCCGTTGCGGGCCGCCATCGTTTCGAAGAGGCCGATGCCATGTTGAAATCCCGCATCAAAGACCGATACGCGGGCATCTTCATCCCGTACGAACTCACCGTTGATCCAGACATCCATTCTGTCAGACTATCAGCCCGCCCAAGTTTCGGCGGTCATGTTCCAGCGGGATCAAGGCTGATTGAGGAGACCAGCGGTATTCCGTCGGACTCAATGGTGAGCAGCAGGTGGATGGAACCGCCATCAGGGGAATGCAACGTGATCGACCGGCTGCCATCCCCCGTATCTTTTTGCGTGATCGTGACGGATGCCGAATCGATCCCCCGCTCGCACCAGCGCGATGCGGCCGCTTTGAATGTGGACTGCACGATGGGCAAGGCCCACCGAACCACAGGTGGCGTCATGGTGGGACCACACTGACTGGACAGGGTGTTCCGAAGTCGCTGCTCGATATGACCATCGGCCTCAGTTTGACCAGGGAACCAGAGACCGATTCCAATGGCTACAACAAGAATCACCAAAGGCATGACTACTCGACGACGACGGCTCGCTGGATCCAGCGCACCCTGCTGTGTCATGGAGTCGCCGGAGTACCGGGCACCGGCACAGTCAAGGGCGTCGTGACCGTAGCCGGTGGTGCTGTATCGGCGAACAGCACCCAGCTGGTCATGCTGGAGAAAGGCTGATCGGACGCCATGACAAGCTCACCGGTGAACGGATACGGAACATCTGGCCGCGCGTTCTCGATAACCACGGTCTCTTGTCCAATCTGGTTGCCGTACTGATCACGAAACACGAAGGCCACGCCGACGTTGCGGGTGATTTTGGCGCCGTTGAGCAGACTGCCGGAGATGGTCATCTTGGTGTAGTCGAACTCCTCACGGCTCTCGATTGTGGTCATAGGCTGCATGTCACCGTTTGGTCCCGGCTGGAAGTAAACACGCTGTTCGGGAACGGTCCGATTTGGGTAGGCGTACGCGGATTTGCTCAGGTATACATTTTGGCCGATGGCCGAAAATCCCAATTTGGTCAGCCGCTGGCTGGCCTCCTTGGCCTTCTTCTTCGCAGCGGCAGTCGCTTCCCGCTTCTTTTTCGATTCCTCACGCTTGCGATCTTGTTCAATCTGCCTTTGCTGCCGCTTGAGCGCGATTTGAGCATTGGTTAACCGTTTTGTCTCCGCGAGGACTTCACGGTAGGTGGCGAAGTCGTCTCCGAATTGCTCGTGGTCCGCTACAAAGTGGCGAAGTTCAGTGATCTGCTCACGAAGTTCTGACAATTCCGACTCCAATGCCCGGAAACGATGCCGCCATCCGATCGCCTCCATGGTTCGATCGAGCAGTGCAAACCAGAGTTCATCAGACTGGCTGTGCCCGGACAACCCCTCAGTACGAAGTGACTGTTCGGCCAGTTGCTTCAGGGTGCCCTGATCGATGATGGCCGTGTCACCC
>DOVP01000262.1:10575-11120 GCA_003520025.1 Phycisphaerales bacterium | reverse complement strand
CGGCATCGATGCCATCGAGGTCGGCCGGCAGCCCATTCCCCTGATTGTTGTTGGGCTCGTATGTCACATCGACAGTGTATGCGAGGGAGGTGGCTACGCTGCCTCGGCGTGCTCGGTGAGCAGCGTCAGTGCCCCACCCTGCATGTGCGCGAAGCCACCGGTCAGCCTCATGTCGGTACGGCCTTCGGCCGTATCGATCGTCAGCGAGCCGCTGCCGAGCTTGCCGAGCATCGGCGCCATTCCGGCCATGACCCCGTACTGACCATCCCATGCCGGAAACGACACGTAGGTGACTTCGCCCTCGAAGACGGGGCCGGAGGGGGTCATGATGGTGCACTGAAAACTGGCGGACATGGCGGTACTCCTGACAGGGTCCAAGCGGCCCAGTGTAACAAGGTTGGCAACCCCTCAGGACTACCAAACCCTTGACCAGATACCCGGGAACTTGGTATTATCCCTTTATCCGGATATACGGATCAAATCCAACAGGAGCCCTCGCCCATGACCGCTACCGCCGCCCCCACCTTCCTCGATACCGGACTGCC
>DOVP01000262.1:0-10189 GCA_003520025.1 Phycisphaerales bacterium | reverse complement strand
TATGGCCGCAAGGAAATGGAACTGGCCGAACACGAGATGCCTGGACTGATGGCACTCCGCGCTCAGTACGGGGAGACCAAACCGCTCGCCGGAGCCCGAATCATGGGCTCGCTGCATATGACCATCCAAACAGCCGTGCTGATCGAAACTCTCACGGCGCTTGGGGCTGAAGTGCGGTGGGCGAGTTGCAACATCTTCTCGACACAGGACCACGCGGCAGCCGCCGTTGCCGTCGGGCCCAAGGGCACACCCGACAACCCACAGGGCGTACCAGTCTTTGCCTGGAAGGGCGAGACGCTTCCGGAGTACTGGTGGTGCACCTTGCAGGCCCTGAACTGGGGCGAGGGCGTCCTGCCCAACCTCATTCTTGACGACGGTGGCGATGCCACGATGCTGGTCCACCGCGGCGCCGAGTACGACGCTGCCGGAAGCGTCCCGGACCCGAGTACGGGCGAGTCGGAGGAATTCGAGGTCTTTCTCTCGCTGCTCACGGTCTTGGCCGAGCACTGCCCCGGATACTGGCCTCCGATCGCGGATGCCATTCGCGGCGTGACCGAAGAGACCACAACGGGAGTCCATCGGTTGTATCAAATGGCCGAAGCCGGCACTCTGAAATTCCCTGCCATCAACGTCAACGACGCGGTCACCAAGAGCAAGTTCGACAACCTCTACGGCTGCCGCCACTCCTGCGTGGACGGGATCATGCGGGCGACCGATGTCATGCTCGCGGGCAAGACGGCCGTCGTCTGCGGCTACGGCGATGTCGGCAAGGGCTGCTCGCAGAGCCTTCGCTCACAGGGTTGCCGCGTTCTAATTACGGAGATCGATCCGATTTGCGCGCTTCAGGCATGCATGGAGGGCTACGAAGTCGTGCGGCTTGATGATGTGGTCGATCAGGCCGATGTCTTCGTCACGACGACCGGCAACTACAACATCATCCGGGCCGACCACATGGCGAAGATGAAACACAACGCCATCGTCGGCAACATCGGCCACTTCGACAACGAGATCGACATGGCCGGCCTCGCCGCAACGCCCGGCATCGAGAAGATCCAGGTCAAAGATCAACTCCACGAGTGGAAATTCACCGATGGACACTCCATTCTGGTCCTCGCCGAAGGCCGCCTGCTGAACCTCGGCTGCGCCACGGGCCATCCCTCATTCGTGATGAGCAATTCCTTCACGAATCAGGTTCTCGCGCAGATCGAGTTGCACAGCAACTCCGACGCCTATGACACCAAGCACGTGACAGTGCTGCCGAAGAAACTCGACGAAATGGTGGCTCGCCTGCACCTTGGTCAGCTCGGCGCCAAGTTGACGGAACTCACGCCCAAGCAGGCCGCCTACATCAGCGTGCCGCTCGAGGGGCCATACAAGCCTGACCACTACCGCTATTGAGGAAAGGGTTGGGTACCGCTCGGTACCCAACCCGCTCGCCCCCTATCATCCCCACATGAGCGACCCGATCGGCCACGAATGCGGCCTCGCCTTCGTACGACTCAAGAAGCCGCTCGCGTGGTATGCGCAGGAGAAGGACGATCCGGCGTGGGGGCTCCGTCGGCTGCATCTGCTCATGCAGAAACAGCGAAACCGCGGGCAGGATGGGGCCGGGCTTGCAGTAGTCAAGTTTGACATGCCCCCCGGCGCCACTTTCTTGAGGCGACTCCGATCGCACCGCGACAACGCGATCGAACGGGTGTTCTCCGCGGCGGCCTCGGACCTGTCCAAACTTCCCGCCACCCCCATGGATGACGCGGAACTCCGCAAGCGGGCCGACTTCATCGGCGATGCCTACATTGGCCATCTCCGCTACGGAACCCACTCGGGCCGCGCCATCTCGCACTGCCACCCCCTGCTCCGCAAGGACAACACGCTCAGCAAAAACCTCGCAATCGCCGGTAATTTCAACATGACCAACTCGCAGGAACTCTTTCAGCGGCTGGTGGACTACGGGCTCAGCCCCGTCGGCGACTCCGATACCCAAGTCGTACTGGAGCGAGTGGGCTACTGCCTCGATCTGGAGCACCGGCATCTGCGAGCGACGATGGGGCCTGATTCTTTTCTTGGCCTGGAAGGGCGGGAACTGGCTGAGGCCATCTCCAAAGAACTCGACATCGGACGCGTCCTCCGCCGCGCCGCCGAGGACTGGGACGGAGGCTGGCTCTTTGCCGGCCTGCTCGGCAGCGGCGACGCATTCATCTTTCGCGACCCGAGCGGCATCAGACCGGGATTCTGGTACGAAGACGACGATGTTGTTGCGGCAGCCTCCGAACGGGCGCCCCTCGCGACCATCTTTGATGTGCCGCCCGATGAGGTACCGGCCATCGAACCCGGCCACGCGCTGATCGTGCGGCGAGACGGCACCACTTGGACCGAGCGGTGCGCCCCCGAGCAGCCGGTGCGGCAATGCACCTTCGAACGGATCTACTTCAGTCGCGGCAACGACCCGGACATCTACGAAGAGCGGAAGGAACTCGGCCGCAGACTCGCCCGACCCCTGCTTGATCTAGTCGACTGGAATGTGCAACAGACCGTCTACAGTTTCATTCCCAACACCGCCGAAACCGCCTACTACGGACTGGTGCAGGAAACCCAGCGGCTCGTCCGCAGCCGACAGGTCGAGAATGTGTGGTCGAAGGTTCAGTCCGGCTCACTCACCCGCGAACAACTCGAGTCGCTCAGCACCCCACAGGTCCGCTCCGAAAAAGTCGCGCACAAGGACCAACGGCTGCGAACCTTCATCACCCACGGTCACGCTCGGCGTGATCTGGTGGCCCATGTCTACGATATCACTCACCACATCGTGACCCCGGACGACACGCTGGTCGTGTTGGACGACTCGATCGTTCGCGGTACGACCCTGCGGGAGTCAATCGTGACGATTCTCTCGCGGCTCAAACCGAAGCGCATCGTCATCGCCAGTTCTGCGCCACCCATCATGTACCCGGACTGCTACGGGATCGACATGAGTCAGTTGCAGGGCTTCATTGCCTTCCAAGCGGCCGTGACCCTGCTTGCGGACCGAGGGGATGCCTCGCTGCTCGACGAGATCGAGGCCGACTGCCTCGCCCAGGTCGATCTACCACTCGATCAATTGCAGAACCATGTCGGCCGCATCTATGAGCGGTTCACGCCTGAAGAGATTCAAGATCAAATCGCCGTGCTGGTCCGTCCGACCGACCTCCCGTGGCAGGGTCAGTTGCGGATTGTCTACCAGTCCGTCGAGAATCTGCTGGCAGCCATGCCGGAATTCACTGGGGACTGGTACTTCACCGGCGACTACCCCACTCCGGGCGGCCTGCGGGTCCTGAATCGGGCCTTCCTGAACTGGCGGGCGGGATCAGACGCCAGAGCCTATTGAGGGCCTCGAAGTCCCTTTGGGTTGACGCAGAGACCCCTTTGTGATCCACTACGCGACTTGATTCACCCCGCCCCGTGGAGGTTCCTCGGGGGTATTGGAGATAGCGCTCGTATGGCTCGGTACATCGGTCCCAAGGTCAAATTGTCCCGCCGCGTCGGCGTCCCGATCGCGGACATCCCGAAGCATACGGCTCGGCGTCAACTCAACGCCCCTGGCATGCATGGCTTTCGCAACCGACGGCCGAAGGACTACGGCATTCGCCTGACCGAGAAGCAGAAACTCCGCTACCACTACAGCATCATGGAGAAGCAGTTCCGTCGCTATGTGGTGGAAGCGAGCCGTCGCAAGGGCAATACCGGCGACGTGCTGCTGCAACTGCTCGAAGGACGCCTCGACAACGTCGTCCGCCGCTGCGGTTTCGTCCGCACGATCTGGGCTGCTCGGCAGATGGTTGTACACGGCCATGTGCTGCTCAACGGCAAACGCGCCGACCGACCGAGCATCGCCCTGAAGCCCGGTGATGTCATCACCTTCAAGGATCGCATTCACAAGGTCGCACGGGAGAATATGGAGTCGCTCGCAGGTCACTTGGTGCCTGAGTGGATTTCGGTCAATCCCTCCGATCTGACAGCGACCGTCAATGGTGCCCCCACACCGGATCGCATCCCTTTCGAGGTCAACACGAATCTCATCGTCGAGTTCTATCGCTGAATCGAATCTCTCCCCCGGGCCGCTGGGCATCACGCTGAGGAGGCCACGGCCCACTCGGTATCTTCCCCACTGCGCCCGCAACCCAAGCATGTGAACGAGATCACGCCACATGAATCGCCTGCTCCGCAAGTACAACCGAATCCTGCTCGCCGTCTTCGGCGTCGGCCTCATGATCGTCTTCCTCATGCCGCAATTGCCCGACCTGATGGCCCAGTTCGGTGGCCGTGGCTCGGAGATTGCCACGATGGGCGAGGACGGAAAGGCCGTCACCCGGGAAGACTGGCAACTCGTGCAGCAGCAGGTGCAGATCCTGCAGCGACTGGAAGGCACGCTCTCGCCTCTGCCGATCATCGGATCGATCGGCAATGATCCCGATCGGTACTACCTACTCATTCACGAAGCCTCGCAGGCCGGCTTGATTGGCGGAGCAGCATCGGCAGCCATCAATCCTGACGATGTGCTGACTCTGAGCAGACAGATCGGCTTCCCCCCCGCTGCTGTCCGGCAAGCGATCATCAACTACACCGGTATTCGGCGCTACCTCGGCAGAATTCAGACGGCGGGCCGGCTTTCTGATCGACGTCTGAAACTCGAATCCCGCAAGATGCTCGATGGTGTGGATGCGAGATACGTTGTCGTGCCCGCCAAGGCCGAAAGCGGCAAGATGCCGGATGAAGCAGCGCAATTGACGCACTTCGATCAGTGGGGCGACGTCGAACCAGGTGAGGGTGAACACGGCTTCGGCTACCGGCTTCCCGACCGCGCGGCGGTGGAGTGGTTGGAGATCCCCCGCTCAGCGGCAGAAGCCTCTGTGCGGGCAGCGGTCGCAGCCGATGACCTTGAGGCGAGAAAGTTCTGGCGGAAGAATCAGGCCCGCTTTGAAACGGTGGATGGTGCCACCGCGGTCCCAGACGAAGTCCTGGATGCCTATGTCGAGCAGCAGGTATCCGACCTCATGCCAACCATTGCCCGCGGCGCCTCCGATGCTCTGCGGGCACCTCGCCGCGGCTTTGCAACGCACGAGAATTTCGTCGTGCTCCCGGACACATGGAAGAACGACCGCCTGTCGATGGATACGCTGCGAGGTCAACTCGCCGAGCGATTCAATCTTGCCCTTGAAGGTGATGGTGCCCTACCCGCTGCCGAATCGACCGATGGCTTGGCGGACATGGAATCCATCTCGCAGTTGCCAAGAGTTGGAGAGGCTGGCACCAATCGGTACGGACCTAACCGCAACGGCAACCCGACGCGGCGACTGTCCGATTTGGTGGCACTGGCTCGGGAATTCGGCGGCACTGGCGAAGTGCCGGTGCAAAACGAACTGGCTGGACCCGTTTTGACTGATCGGCAGGGCAACCTCTGGATCTTCCGGATGACCGCTGCCGATTCCGCGCGGCCACCGGCCACATTGGACGAGGTGCGGCCGGAGGTGATTGAGAACTTGCGGCGGCTGGCACACTGGGACCGGCTCACCCAAGAACTGGATGCCATGGAGACTGTGGCGCGTGAATCGGGCCTCAAGGGCATCGCTGAGAATCACGGCGAAGTTGTTCAGGGCCCCGCTTCGTTTCAACGATATATGCACCCAAACGTACCCCGAGGCGGCACGGTGCGAGGCCTCGGAGTCGATCAGACACTCGTCGACCGCATGGTTGATCGATCGATCGAACTGGGCACCGCCCCCCTCGACCAGACCGATCGTGAGCAGCGGGTGCTGATCCTTGCGTCAGAACCGAACATGGCCGTCCTTGTCGCAGAACTCGACCGACGGGTTCCCATGCAGCAGCCTCAGTTCGACAGTTATTTCGATCAAGGCCTGCTGAGTGGTCGCATCATGGCCGATGAGTTCGGTGGTCAGGACCTCGGTTCACTCGCAGACTCCTTCGCAACCGATGCGCTGCGTGAGCGGAACAAGTTCGTTCGATCAGGCCAACGCGATGACGACGACACAGAAGGCGACCAACCCGCCACGGCATCCGTCGCCGAGTAGGCACGCTTCCGGTTTCCTTCTACACGGAGCTTTGACTATGGCCGCCTCTCCCGAACCTCTTCCAAGCGTGCCATTCGACCAGTTCACGAATCTGGATCTCCGTATCGCGACCATCACGGCTGCCGAGCCGCATCCGAACGCCGACCGATTGCTGAAAATTCAACTCGATGACGGTACGCCCGATGGCCGTCAGGTGTGCGCCGGTATCAAGGCGTGGTACACACCGGAGGATCTGATCGGCACACAGGTCGTCATCGTGGCCAACCTCGAACCACGCACCATCCGCGGCGAAATTAGCCAAGGCATGATCATGGCGGCCAGTGCTGTGGGCGAAGACGGCGAGAAGGGCGAAGTTCGTGTGTTGCGGGTGGATGCCAAAACGCCCCCCGGCTCCAAAGTGAGTTGAGCAAATAGGTCGGATACCACTCGGGGATCCCGGGGATCCACTCCAAAGAGTTGATCAGAGTCAATGCCCGGGGGCGGTACCTGCCCCCACCGCGTCCCAATCGCGATCTGACAACCACGATCCGTTCGCCCGCTCAGCAACCGTCTCGTCGCGGCGCCACGATCGCTCGCATGCGGGCTGATCCCGCAAATCAACGGCCGTGATCTCGGTGGCGCTGCCGTCAAAGTTCAAACGCGACACCTCGAGCAGATCACACAGATCCTCCCGGAGCGGCTCAAGCACGCCATCCGGGTCGGGAATCACGAGTCCGGCATCGAGTGACTTCTCAATGCCAGCCTGCTTGGCCTGCTCAAGCACCCGAAGCGCGGACTCGCGGACGGTCATGGCAGCAATCCATGCAGGTGATACCTCAATCTCCCTCGTGGCAGGCAGTGTTTCCAGATGCACACACGCATCGTCGCCCCGCATCGTCCGCCACGCCTCATCCGCCGTATGTGGAATCATCGGCGCGAGCAGTCGGCACAGCGTCTCGGCAACCAACCGCATGGCTGCCTGCGCCCGGCGACGACGCGGCGAGTCAGCGAGGTCGCAGTAGAGGCGATCTTTCATGGCAACGCAGTACATGGAACTGAGCGTGTCATTGCAGAAGTCAAAGATGGCCAAATGCGCCCGGCGGAACTCGTAGGACTCCCATGCAGCGGTCACGACGTTTTGCAAGGCACGTGTTCTGCCGAGAAGCCACGCCTCGAGCGATGTGGCAGGCAGCCCGTCCAACTCACCCGCATCCGGCTCATGATCACCGATATTGCTCAAAAGAAACCGCAGTGTGTTGCGAACCTTGCGATATGATTCGCCCGCGAGTTGGAAGAGCTCCATGTCCACACGAATGTCATTCTCGAATGCCAGCGAGCTGACCCACCACCGGCACACGTCGGCACCGACATCCTTGAGCAGATCCTCGACGCTCAGCGCATTGCCGTCGGACTTGGCCATCTTCTTGCCGTCCCGATCGACGATGAACCCGTGGGTCAGCAGTGTGCGGAACGGCGGCTCGCCGGTGGCGCCGAGCGATGCGAGCATGGAGAGTTGGAACCAGCCTCGGTGCTGATCAGAACCTTCCAGATACAGATCCGACGGGAAGCCGAGCCCGCGGGCCCGCATGACCGCATTCCACGAGGAACCCGACTCCATCCAGACGTCGAAGATCTCGTGTGTCTTGCGGAGGCTCGCAACGTCCACATCATCGGGCGTATCCGGATCCGCCGCGGGGTCCCACGCTGCGAGCAAGTCAGCAGGTGATTCGAGGAACCACGCATCCGATCCACGCTCGCCGAAGACCTTTGCTACAGCGCGGGTACTTGCAGCGGTCAGCAACATCAAGCCGTCCGGCATCAGGAACGCAGGAATCGGAAGCCCCCAAGACCGCTGGCGAGAAAGACACCAGTCCGGCCGTGAATCCACCATGCCGCGCATCCGCTTGCGACCCCAATCGGGAACAAACCCGACCGTATCATCGATCGCCTCGAGTCCGCGATCCCGCAGCGAGCCCCCACCGCCGAAGCCGGCGTTCACATCCACGAACCACTGCTCGGTCGAGCGGAAAATGACCGGCGTCTTGGAACGCCAGTCGTGCGGGTAGGAGTGCGTGTAGTCCTCCACGTGGACCAGATTGCCGAGTTCTCGCAGATGATCGACAACCTTGGTGTTGCCGTCCCAGATCGAGAGGCCCTGCAGCCACGACGGAACCGTCTCGTCAAAGGTGCCATCGCCGCGGACTGGGCAGTACACATCAAGACCGGCCTCGAGTCCGATCAGGTAGTCCTCGGTGCCGTGACCGGGGGCCGTATGTACAAGGCCGGTGCCGTCCTCAAGCGTGACGTGCTCGCCGAGCAGAACCGGGCCGGTCCGGTCGCAGAATGGATGGTCATAGGTCAGCGCGGCGAGTGCTTCGCCTTGACACCGACCAAGGATCTCAGGCTCGCCGCCGCCACAGGCTGCCATCACCGCGCTAAGCCGCTCTTCGGCAACGATCGTCAGTGCGCCGTCCATCCGTACCAGCACATAGGTGATGCGAGGGCCGACCGCGATCGCCATGTTTGCAGGCAACGTCCAAGGCGTCGTCGTCCAGATCATGAGCGAAGGCCGCTCGTCGAGTTCCACACCAAAGGCCTGCCCTGCAGCGTCCGCATCCGTCACCGCGAAATCAACCCAGATGGACGGGTCAACCCGATCTGCATATTCCAGTTCCGCTTCAGCCAGCGCTGTTTCGTTGGCGGTTGACCAATGCACCGGTTTGAGCTTTCGATACACCAGACCGTCCTGCACAAGGTCAGCAAATACCTCGAGTACCGACTGCTCGTAGCAGCCATCCATCGTCATGTAGGGATGCTCGTAATCGGCCAGCGTAAGCAACTGTTTCATCTGCCCGGCTTGCCGCTTCTGGTACTTCTCCGCATACTTGCGACACGTGCGTCGAATCGCCATACGACGAGTGTCGTCATCGAGTGTTGCGAGTTTCTCCATCTTGCCGGACTCGACCAGATCGGTCATCACCTTGTATTCGATCGGCAAGCCATGGCAATCCCAACCAGGCACAAAGCGGCACTGCTGGCCACTCATCAGTCTCGAACGGACAACGATGTCCTTGAGCACCTTGTTGAGCAGGTGGCCGACGTGAATATCACCATTGGCAAACGGCGGACCATCGTGGAAGGTGAACGGCTCGCAGTCTTCGCGGGCGGCGGTCACCTGCTCGTACAGATTCAACCCGTCCCACCGCTTCGCCGAGGCCGTCTCATTCTGCGCGAGATTGGCCCGCATCGGGAAGGCCGTTGCAGGAAGGTTCAGCGTCTTCCGCCAGTTGGTCTTGGTGTCCTTGGTCATCAAGGGTGGCAGGATATGGCAGAAGGCTCAGTGCAGGGCGGAAGCGGCCGCCGCAATCAGCAGGCCTGCGACAAGCGCCACGCTGAGCAGCAGGCGGTCGTGCGTGTGGTACTGGAGTTCGGGCAGGATGTCGCTGAGCGCGATGCACAGCAGCAGTCCAGCAGTTACAGCGACCGCTGGGGCGGCCCAGACCTCGATGTCGGTGCTGCCACCGATCACCCAACTCAGCAGGATGCCGACGGGCGTCACAATTGCGTACAGCAGCGTGGCCGTCCAACGGGACCGAAGACCCTGATGGTCACGGTCCATGAGCGTCACGATGGCCAGACCGTCGAAGGGCTTGTGCAGCACGATGGCCAGGAGTATGCCGATGCCGGGCCATGATGCCCCCTCGACAGATTCCAGAAGGATGGCGGCACCAAGGCCCACACCGGCAAGGATGGCGTGGACCGAGAGGCCTGTGACGCCGCCAACCCAGGACATGGTGTGGCCGTGGCCTGCGTGGGCGCATCCGCCCTCGTCCTGTTCATGGTGGTGAAAGCAGAAGAAACGCTCGAGCAGATACATACCGAGGAATCCAGCGACGGCCCAGAGCATCGCTTGGTGGATGGCGGAGTGGGAGGCGTGGGCATGCACATCGGCATGAGCGGCTGACGCAGCCATTCCTTCGATCGCATGCGGCAACAAGTCGAGGGCGGCGATACCGGCCATGACGCCTGCGACGAGGCTGAGGAGGCCCTGCATCCAGCGGTGGGAGATGCGCCAGCACAGAGGGACGAGACCGCCGAGGATGGATGCGGCGGCTGTCAGGGCGCAGGCGAGGAGGATGGTGGTTTGG
>DOVP01000235.1 GCA_003520025.1 Phycisphaerales bacterium | reverse complement strand
TCGTCCCGGATGGCCTGCTGCTCGTCCCCAGGAAGCGTTTCAATCCTGAGCAACAGATCACCGAGGCCGTTGCGGACATCGACGCCGAGCCGGTCAATCGTCTCAGCGTACTTCTCAAAAACTGCGGCGAAGAACACCTGAACGGCATCGCCGAAGATGACCGGATCGGACACCTTCATCATCGTCGCCTTCATGTGCAGCGAGAACAGCACCCCATCGGCGAGGGACGCCTCGATCTGCTCCTTCAGGAACACCTCCAAGGCCCGCTTGCTCATGAAGGTGCCGTCGAGAATCTCCCCGGCGAGCAGATCGAGTTCAGCGAGCAGGACCGTCACTGTTCCGTCCGCTGCCACATGCTCGATGCGAGCCGTCGTGTCCCTGGTCATGGTGACGGACTTCTCGTTGTGGAAGAAGTCGCCACTGCTCATGGTGGAGACCCGCGTCTTGCTGTCGGCGGACCAAACGCCCATGGGATGCGGATGCGCCCGGGCATACTCTTTCACGGCCTTCGGGGCACGGCGATCCGAATTTCCCTCGCGAAGCACTGGATTGACCGCGCTGCCCTTGACGCTGTCATAGGTCGCCTTGATCGCCCGTTCTTCGTCCGTCGCGGGATCTTCCGGGTATTCCGGCAGGTCGTAGCCGTGCTCCTGAAGTTCCTTGATCGCCGCCTTGAGCTGCGGGATCGAGGCGCTGATGTTCGGGAGTTTGATGATGTTCGCTTCCGGTTGCGTGACCAGTTCGCCGAGTTCGGCCAGCACATCTGGAACCCGGTACTCCTCCGGGAAGCGATCGGAAAACTTCGCCAGAATTCGCCCCGAAAG
Source organism: Phycisphaerales bacterium (assembly GCA_003520025.1). Taxonomy (GTDB): domain Bacteria; phylum Planctomycetota; class Phycisphaerae; order Phycisphaerales; family SM1A02; genus UBA12567. The sequence continues at coordinate 4,604 of DOVP01000235.1, read as the reverse complement.
AGAAATATCCCGAAGTTCCAGATTGATACCACAAGGCCCCACAAACGCCTTGGCGATCGGAAGGAACGAGTAAGTCGCCAGGGCTGGCGCTTCGTCGGTGTGGGTGTAGACGATGGTGGGCATGTGCTGCATGGGGGCCGAGTGCTCCGATCAAGTCGCGGATTCGATGAAACAAGCATCGCATTCTACCGGGCCGTGGTGCCGCGCATGAACTTCAAACCGATCGATGGGGTAGGCTGCAACCGGTGCCGGGCAGCCCCGACGATCGGGGGTGCCGCTACCACACCAAAGGTAGTTCCGCCATGATCGAAACCACCCTCCTGCTCGCCCTCGCCGCATCGCCCCAGAGCCATGGGCCGCCTGAGGCCGGCACGCCCTCGCATCTCATAGCGGACACTGAGATCAATCACCACATCCATGGCCCCGTGGGAATGCGGTGGGTTCCCAGCGGCACCTTCACGATGGGCTCGGAAGCGGATACGGCCAGACCAGATGAGCGGCCAGCGCATTTTGTACATGTCGACGGCTTCTGGATCGATGAGACCGAAGTCACCAACAGGCAGTTCGCTGAATTCGTCGAAGCAACCGGCCACGTCACCACTTCCGAGCGACCGGTGAACTGGGACGTCATGAAGCAACAGGTCCCACCGGGAACACCCAAACCCAATAACGCAGACCTCCTTCCATCCTCCGCCGTGTTTACGCCGACGGATGCCCCGGTTGACCTGCGTGACTTTTCGCAGTGGTGGAGAATGGTCCCGGGGGCCGACTGGCGGCACCCAGAAGGACCAGAGAGTTCCATCGAGGGCCGCGAGAACTGGCCGGTGGTGCATGTGTCCTGGGATGACGCAAACGCATACGCCAAATGGGCCGGCAAGCAACTCCCCACCGAAGCGCAGTGGGAACGAGCGGCACGATACGGCCATGACAATGAACCATTCATGTGGGGAACGGAACTCACTCCGGATGGCGTACACATGGCGAACATCTGGCAGGGCCCATTCCCACACGGCAACACCGGCGATGATGGCCATACAGGTGTCGCGCCGGTCAAGCAGTTCCCCCCATCCGAACTCGGACTGTACGATCTGGCGGGAAATATCTGGGAATGGACACAGGACCGCTACCGATCGGATACGTATGCAACGAGGGCGAACGAACCGGCCGCATGCCGCAATCCGACCGGACCGAGCAAGAGCCGCGACCCTCAGAATCCCTACGCCGATGATGTACGCGTACAGAAGGGAGGCTCGCATCTGTGTCATGTCACGACCTGTGAGGCCTATCGACCGAGCTCCAAAATGTCCTCGACGACGGACAGCGCGCTCAGCCATGTCGGGTTTCGCTGCGTGAAATCAGGCTCGCCGAAGTGGCTGAACTACCCGGGCGACGCCTCCGTCGAACCAGGGCGAGGGCGACGCATTGTGCTCATCGCAGGTGATGAGGAGTACCGCTCCGAAGAAGCCCTGCCAATGCTCGCCAAAATGCTCCGCTCGCTTGGATTCGAAACCATCGTGCTCTTCAGCCAGAACCCGGAAACCGGCGAGATCGATCCCGATGAGTCCTCGCACATTCCCGGCCTGCATCTTGTTGATGAGGCGGACCTGCTCATTCTGCAACTGCGATTCCGGCATCTGCCGGATACAGACATGAAGCACATCGTGGACTACGTTGAATCGGGCAGACCAATTACCGGCATTCGCACGGCGACACATGCCTTTGCGTACCCAGACGACTCTGAATCGCCATATGCAGCATGGTCATGGAATCGCGAAGGGGGATTCGGAAAGCGCATTCTCGGCGAGACTTGGGTCGCGCACCACGGCAATCATGGACATGAGGCAACACGTGGCATCGTCGATCCTGACAACGCCGACCACCCGATGCTTCGTGGGGTCAATGATGTGTTTGGGCCAACCGATGTGTATGCAATCGACACGCTGCCCGATGACGCAGTCGTTCTCCTCCACGGCGCGATCCTGAGTGGCATGTCCCCGGAAGACAACCCCGTCAAGGATGCACGCAATGACCCCATGCACCCCGTTGCATGGATTCGTCAGCGGTCGATGCCCAATGGCGGTACCCAACGCATCTTCACGACCACCATGGGTGCCGCGCAGGATTGGTCAAGTGAAGATCTGCGGCGGCTGATTGCCAATGCCGCATTGTGGCAACTCGGAGAACAGAACGCGATTCCAGCCGATGGCCTGCCGGCACCGATCATTGGGCAGTGGGCCCCATCGACATTCGGGTTCGGAACGTATCGCCGCGGCGCAGTGCCTGCCGACGTTCAAGATGGCTGGCCGGCTCCGAATTGAGAACGACAACCCCTCTCCTCGCTTTCGCGGAGAAGCACCCCGCAAACTGAAGCAAACACCTCATGGACTCGCTGAAGGCCCTCAATTGTGTTGGCGGTTGAACCAGGCGGCAGTATCCTGAAACCATGTTCACGCTGGCTGCCATGGTGACCTTGACCGCAATGGGCGGAGAAGAACGGCTTCGATGGGACATCCACCCCATCGAGCATCTCAATTTGCCCGGCTATCTACACACCGTTGCGCATGCCATTGCCCCCGATGGCGCCATCACCGGACGAGACGGATCGACCAATTCATCAATCGGTTGGCACGCATTTGTCTGGACTGCGTCCGGCGGAACGGTTCCCTGTGTCGATGATCAGTGGATCCTCTCGGAAGGCGACGCGATCAACAGCAGTCATGTGGTCGCCGGATCGGTCAGCACCTGCCCGCAGAATGGCGCGTGCTCAGCTGCTGCGACCATACTCAACACCAGCTCATCGCCTCAACTGCTCAGCCCTTTGATCCCAGAATTCCTGATGATTCAAACGATCACCGAGACAGGACACATTCTGTTCGCCCAAGGAATTATTGGATCATTCAACATCAACGGGTTCGTCTCGCTACCCGGCGGCAGTGTCTTGCCTCTTCCACTTCCGGATTCTGCATGGAGCATCACCCTCGCCGGCATGACCGAACCAGAACCGACCAGCGGCATGGTTACCATCGCCGGATCTGCGTGGGCCACCCCACATCGCACACCGATGATCTGGCGACTTGCTCCAGATGAGACCGTGATGAGTCTGGAACTGCCCGATGCAGACGAGGGAGGAATGGTCGAAGCAATTCTCGCCGATGGGATCATCTTGGGCAGCATTCGGATTGACGGCGTTGACACGCCGTGCAGTTGGTCGCCGATCGCATACGACTACACACTGCTCACTGACTCAGTGGAAGAAATCGGATACAGCAGCGCGAAGATCGGGACGATTGACGGTGCTCGCGCTGGCCAATTCATGCTTGGCAGTGAACGCGCCATCTGGCATATCGGAGCAACGGGCGAACTCACGATCGTTGATGCTGCGAGTCTGGGCCTGCCCGCATCCGATCTGAAACCGACCTCGTATCTCCCCGATGGCAGCCTGCTGATCGAGGCACTGGATCTGCAGATCTATTCCAGCACAATCGGTACATGGCGGCTTGACACGGGCTTCTCGCTGCTGACTGACCGGGCCTTTGGGGCAGCGGTATTTGAAACTGCAGGCCCCTCTACCGCGATCGCTGGTGCTGATGATGGGACACTCGCACTGAATCGATATCCGAATGCGTGGGCCGCCTTGGCAATCATGCCTGGCGATGTCGACGGAAGTGGTGCCGTGACCATTGATGATCTGCTCGCGATTCTGTCACTCTGGGGGCTGTGCGAAACACCATGCCTTGAGGATCTCGATGCCAGCGGTGATTTGGGGGTTGATGACCTGCTCATCGTCCTCTCGCACCTCTGACCCCGTCGGTTCACCTCACCGCATGTGACGGGGCGATCGCAAGCAAGGACGCGAGGCGACGGACAACACTCAAATCTTCGGGCATCAAGTTCCCCTCTCTCCTGATGATGGCCGCCAGCACATAGAACAAGGCCGCAGTCCGAGGACCGCGGCCTTGTGAGAGTCATTGTGTGCTGGAGAATCAGCGGCGGCGACGACGGGCAAAGCCCGCGAGGCCGAGGAGAGCCAATGCGCCTGGCCCTGGAACAGGAGCACCCTCGATGGAGATCGCATCGATGAAGATGGCTTCGGATCCGGAGTTGCTTGCGAATGAAATCTCAAGAGCGCCGCCGGAGACAGCGCCGGATACCAGGAACCACACGCCAGCAGCTTCTTCCATCTCGAGTCCACCATCACCCACGTTCCCCAACTCAAGCAGTGTTACGCCGCCCATGGTGACGGTGATCCAGTCTGCGTCTTCGTATCCAGTGCTTTGGATGAACAGGGCCATTGTCACGAAATCGGCGGTATCAAAGACAGCGCTGGTCAGCGTCATGATGCCGTCAGTATCGGACATCTGATAGTGCTGATCGCCATCGTAGGCTCCGCCGCTGCCGCTCGGCGCGTAGGTCGTCACGCCGACATAGTCGCCGTCCACGAGTCCACTACTAGAGGGATCGAAGGGGATGTAGGCCGCGTCCATGCCGTCGATATCGACCCACGCCTCGCCATCGTTGTTGACAAGATCGTGCGCAACATCCGCATCGCCAGTGTCGTAGTACTTACCGCCAAGGGCGTCGGTGTTCTCGAAACTTGTGCTGTA
>DOVP01000277.1 GCA_003520025.1 Phycisphaerales bacterium | reverse complement strand
GACGTCTCGTTTGCCGACATTCTGGCTTGGTCAAGCCAACGTGATCGCACCACTCTTGAGGACATCCGTGAGCATTTCGGATGCGGCAAGAGCTGCGCGACCTGCGTGCCCTACATCCGACAGGTGCTTGAGACCCATCAGTGCAGTATTCCATTGATGCTGGATACCTCCGACTAGCCTCCTCGGTAAGCGGAGGAGTGGACGACCGAACCCACCGCCGCAAACTGCTATGTTCCCTACATGCCCCCGCTCATCGATTTCGAGACAGCGTTGCAACTCGCAACCGAGGGCGTTGCGCCGCTCACCACCACCGAAATGGTCGATCTTGCCGAAGCCTCGGAACGGGTGCTCGCTGGCGCAATTCTTGCAGATCGCGATCTGCCCCCCTTCCACCGCGCCGCGATGGACGGCTATGCCTACTGCAATGAGCATCGCGAGACGAGCATGCCGGTGTGTGCTCATGTACGGGCCGGCGACACGGCAGATGTGAATGTGCCGCCCGGAAGTTGCATCGGCATCGCGACCGGAGCGCCGCTGCCGACGATGTGCGACACGGTCGTGCCGCATGAGCTGACCGACCGTGGTGACCCACTCTGCATCACCGAAGATCCACCCGCAACGGGCGCCAACGTGCACCCACGCAGCGCAGATGCCAAGGCCGGTCAGATTCTGATTGGTGCCGGGCAACGCCTCTCGGCTGCAGAGATCGGCATCGCCGCAATGGCAGGACATCAGTCCCTCACCGTACGCAGTCGCCCAAGCGTCGCCATTCTGACCAGCGGCGACGAGGTCGTACAAGCCGGAAAGGATCCCGCCCCTCACCAAATCCGCAACTCGAACCATCCGATGGTGGCCACGCTTGTAGCCCGCAGCGGCGGCAGGTGTGTGCTGCATCGGCACCTTGCAGACGAGCCGGGCGAGGTCCGAGCGGCTATCGAAACCGCGATTGGGCAGGCCGACGTCCTCGTGACAACCGGCGGCATCAGCGCTGGCACGCATGACTTTCTTGCAAGCACACTGGAGCAACTTGGCTGCAGATGGAGAATCAACGGCGTCGCCATGAAACCCGGCAAGCCGGTGCGGATCGGCGATCTCGATGGAACCGCAGTGGTCTGCCTGCCCGGCAATCCCGTCTCGGCCTTGGTTACCGGATCGCTCTTTCTCTCGCCGATACTGCGAGCCATGCTTAGCCTCACCCCGGGGCCACGCTGGCGAACTGTGCGACTCTCCGAACCCCTTCGGTCGAACACGCAACGCACGCTGCTGCGGCCGGCCCACTTGCTGGACGCGGACACCGCATCCGTCCCGAGTTGGCAAGGATCAGGAGACCTGGCGCATCTTGTTGGAACCAGTGGTCTGATTCGGTTGCCACATATGGAGACCGCCGAGGCAGGGATCGAAGTGTCGTTTACGAGGTGGCCATGACGCGAGAACCACACCATGCAGATTGAAGTGCAGTACTTCGCAGTCCTCGCAGACCGCATCGGCATCACCGCCGATACGCTGGAACTGTCTGGTGACGCGACCGTGGCTGCAGCGCTGGATGCGCTGGCCGAGCGGCACGAGATCATCCAAGTCATGCGGCCCTCCCTCGCTGCAGCAGTGGACAACACCTACGTGCCTCCGCAGCACAGGCTCACCGACGGCGACATCCTCGCCATCATCCCCCCTGTCAGCGGTGGGTAGCCGCTGCGCTGCGGGGTCAAGCAAGCAGCAGATGAGGGCAGGGGGCCGTTACCTCCGACCGAAGCGGCGTTCGAGTTCTTCGATGGACAGGCGGAGGGTGGTTGGGCGTCCGTGCGGACAGTTGCTGGAGCGTTCCACGGTTTCTCGCATGGAGAGCAGGTCCGCGAGTTCACGCTCGGTGAGCTGCTCACCCGCTTTGATCGCCGCCTTACAGGCCATCATGTCCAGCACGTCTCGCAGCGCAGTTTCCTGATCGGTCATGTCCCGAAGTTCCGCCGCTCGCTCAAGCAGGTCGCTCATGAACGCGCCGATGCCGACGCGGCGTTCGGTCAAGAGCGACGGCACGGCATGCACCGCCACGGTTGCCGGTCCAGCGGGCGATACGTCGAAACCGAGCCGCCCCAACATCTCGCCCAAGGACCCCATCGCCTCGATCGCCTCTGGTGATGTCTCCACCATCTCTGGTATCAGCAGCCGCTGCGAAGGCAATGTCGCCTCGCCGATCCGCTCAAGCAGCCGCTCGAACATCACCCGCTCGTGCAATGCGTGCTGATCGATGATGAGCATGCCCTCGGCATCTTCGGTCACGAGGAACATGCGGTGGATCTGCAAGACCGGCCTCGCGGTTTGGATCGTGCCGACTTCGGCCGTCTGCTGCGGTGGCGAACTCGCCATGACGACGCGGGCCGCAGCAGCATCGAAGCCCGCGGGTCGATCGCCAGAATGGCCAAACAGCGGCCGCTCTCGCGGTGCAACGGGCGACACCATGCCTGATGTCTCGAATCGCGGCACGATGTCGGCGCCCCGCAGCGCCTCCTCGACACCACGCTTGACGATCGAGAACACCAGCCGGTCGTCGCGAAACCGCACTTCCGACTTGGCAGGGTGTACGTTGACATCCACCCGGTCCGGCGGGACTGAGAGAAAGAGCGCCGCCGTCGGATGTCTGCTCGGCTCCATCAGTCCGCGGAAAGCTTCCCGTACGGCGTACCGAAGGCTCCGATCGACGATGGGCCGGCCGTTGAGGCACATGATCTGATGCTGGGCTGTGGGACGAGCAAGTTCAGGCCGTCCAATCAGACCCCACAACCC
>DOVP01000069.1:5490-5804 GCA_003520025.1 Phycisphaerales bacterium | reverse complement strand
GCCTTGAGCGCTTCCACTTTTGCCATGATGTTGTTGAGGTAATTGAGCCCTTTGATCTTCGGGTCGAGGCACGCGATTGGAATTCTCGGGCGACTTGCTACGACGATCGGCATGCCCTCGTCATACAACGACTCTGGATACAGCGAGATCGTGGCTGCAATGATGATCGTCTGTGGTGTACCGCACGTAAATGGGTTGAGTCCGAGTGTGCCGATTCCGCGGGTATAGATCACGCGAACATAGCCGTTCTCGATCTGGTTGGCTTCCACCGTTTCGCGGACGGCTTGCTCAAGTTGGTCAAGCGTGTAGGGCGG
>DOVP01000069.1:0-5088 GCA_003520025.1 Phycisphaerales bacterium | reverse complement strand
GTAGACCCGAATGCCCTCGAAGCAGCCGTCGCCATAAAGCAGACCGTGATCCAAGATGCTCACGGCGGCCTCTTCCATCGGAACGAGGCATCCGTTCATCCAGACCTGTCCGGTCAATGGAAGGGGACCTGTTGCGGTGGTGGCTGGCGTCGAAAGCGTCGACTGGTCAGACATGGAACTCTCAAACTCCTTTGATGAAGTCACACAGTAGCAGGCTCGACCGCCTCAGGTCGATCCATCACTCGTTTTCATCTTCTTTCCAAACACTGTTCTACCAAGGGAATAAAGGGCTATCATCTGCGGTTCCATGCCTCCGCCGCAGAGACCACAAGTTGACCCGCGCGATGCTGGCCTGCTCGCCGATGTTTCGGCGGGAAACGTGCGTTTGAGCAGTGAGCAGGCGCTGCAACTCTACCACGAGATGCCGCTTGCGGAACTTGGATACTGGGCTGATGCGCGTTGCCGAACCCTCCACGGCGAGCATATCCGAACATATGTCATAGACCGCAACATCAATTACACGAACGTCTGTACGGCCAAGTGCACCTTCTGCGCGTTCAGGCGTGATGCTGGAGATGCCGAGGCATACACACTCACCAACGCCGAGATCATCGCAAAGGTCAATGAACTCCAATCCATCGGTGGCTCGCAAATATTGATGCAGGGGGGCATGAATCCAGACTTGCCATTGTCGTGGTACCAGACGCTGCTCTGCGAACTCGGCGAGGCCTGCCCTGATGTCCATGTCCACGCTTTCAGTCCGCCCGAGATCGTCGAGTTCGTCCATTTCTTCGATCCGCCCGGAGGTGACTTCCGCGCGAAGGTCAGGTGGGTGCTTGAGCGTTTGCAGGCTGCGGGCCTGAAGTCGATTCCGGGCGGCGGCGGCGAGATTTTTGCGTCTGCTGTGCGGCGAAAGATCGGCCTCGGCAAGTGCAGTGCCGACATCTGGCTGACGGTCATGCACGTGGCGCACGAACTCGGCATGAACACTTCAGCGACGATGATGTTCGGACACATCGAAGGCATTGCCGATCGCATTCATCACATGGATCTGGTTCGCAAATGGCAGGACAAATCGCTCAGTGACTTCGAGCGTGATGGTGGCGGGCGATACATGGCCTTCATTTCATGGCCGTTCCAGCGAGAGAACACGCCGCTCGGTCGCCTGCCGGATTGGGACGACGAGGGTGACTTCCCCGGCGACGTTGTCGCGCAACTCGATGGCAACGGCGAGAAATCGGCAGATACGGATTTCGGCAGGCGTCTCCGTCTTGCTGGCGCCAGCGCCTATCTGCGAACGCAAGCCATCAGCCGCCTGATGCTCGACAACATCTACTCCATTGGCGCTTCTTGGGTGACGATGGGGCCACATGTCGGGCAACTGGCGTTGTCATTCGGCGCCAATGACATGGGCTCGGTGATGATGGAAGAAAATGTCGTGAGTGCCGCTGGCACGACCTACTGTCTCAGCGAGCCCGTCCTTTGCCATCTCATTCGAGATGCCGGCTTCACCCCCGCTCAGCGTGATAACACCTACGACCTGCTTACGGTTCACGACAGCGATTTATCGCCGGATCTGCAGGTCGATGACTGGTCTGAATTTCGGGAGGCGAAACTGCATGTTCAGGGCGAATGCAGCGACGAGCCGGTTCCGGTGACGGTGGGGCAGGCGGACTGAACCGCGGACCTATTCGCAGGCGATTTCAACCTGCGTTGCAAGATCACGACACCGCTCCACATCGTCGGCTGCTTCTCCTGCAAAGCGGGCGCGTTCGGTTTCGTCGGCAAGGCTTGGCAGGTTGATACGCACATTCCACGCGGCAGCTGCGCAGGCAGCATGGAGGAGAATGGCGGCGACGGCAAGGTCACTTGCGAGCATGGGGTTGGTGCGGTCCGGCAGATCTGCGAGCAGTTCTGCCGCGCTGCGGCAAAGCCGGCACATGGCCAGCGGCGCGTTGATGGCGGCATGGACGGCGGCGTCCCAGTCGGCGAGGCGTTCCGGGTGATCTTCCGGAAGTTTCCACAACGCCGAGAGCACGCCAAATGCTTCGGCATCGGCTTCTGCGAGCGCGACGGCTTCGTCTCGCCATGCTTCGAGTTCCTGAAGAGCGGCGTTGTTGGCGGTTTCGTGCTCGCCCAGTTCTTTGCGGCCGATCGAATAGGCCAGCACCATGCGGCCCGCAGCGAGTCCGATCGCGGCGGTCACGCCGGCAGCTGCGCCGCCACCGGGCGTCGGGCACTTCTCGCCGAGTGAGCGGAGCAGCGATTCGACCTTGAGTTCCTGAAGTTCCATAGTCAGCCTCTGATCTCGGCACCGACTTCGGCCCGGAATGCTGCAATGAGCGACTCGATGGGGCCATCGACTTCTTCGTGGGTCAGCGTACGGTCCGCGGCTCGGAAACGCAGCCGCATGCTGACGGACTTCTGTCCATCGGGGATGCCTTTGCCGCGATACACCGTGACGAACTCGGTTGCTTCATGGTGCGGCATGTCCAAACCATCTGCGATGGCGACGAGCTGCGCCCAGGTGATTGATTCAGGCACGATGAGTGAAAGATCCCGCTCGATCGCAGGGTGTTCTGGCAGGCGGTGCGCTTCCCGCTCCGGCAGGTCCGTTTGCATGAAGGCTTCGGGGCGAATGGCCCCAGCGAGCCATCCACCGTCGCCGGGGGCGACGGCTTCATTCAGGCGACCGATGTGTCCGACACAGACATCATTGATCGAGACGGCTGCGGCCGGGGCAAGCCACGACAGATCCGCACAAGGCTCGACCGTGACGGCGGCGTCCACACCAGCGAGTGCCCGAGCGACATGATCGACGATGCCGCGAAGTGGTCGGATGCCGTCTGATGCGATGCGGACATCCATCAGGAGTCCAAGTTCCAAACTTTCAACATCGGTGCCGTCGGCAGCGCGGTGGAAGGTGCTGCCCAGTTCAAAGAGGCTCAGATCATCAACGCCCTGATCGGCATTGTGCCGGCGGACCCGCAGCAGACTTGGAATGATGGATGGCCGCAGCACCGGCTCGCCTGCAGCGCGGGTTTCGTGTACTTGCCGCGAAGAACATCCGCTGGGGAGAAAGGCTGCTGCATCCTGCTCACTGATGAGCGTATGCGTGACGGTCTCGATGAATCCGTCAGAGACAAGTGCCGCAATCATGGCCTCGGCTGCGCGGTGGTCCGGTGGATCGGCAGCCGGCGCGATGGTGAGCGTCTCCCGGACGGGGACGGCGGCAAAGCCGTGCATCCGCATGATCTCTTCGATGAGGTCGACTTCGCGGTGGATGTCTCCGCGGTGCCAGGGGACGGTCGCGGTGATGACACCGCCACTCAGGGACGGCTCGAAGCCAAGTCCTTCAAGCATTTCGACTTGCGTACCGTCGTCAATGTTGATTCCGAGCAGATCGCGGCAGCGAGCGGTTCGCATCGTGACAGCCGCTCTGGCTGGCAGATTCTCACCGCCGGTCAGGACGCCTGTCGCGAGCGTGCCGCCCGCGGAGTCGATGATGAGTTGGCACAATCGCTCGGCGGCTTCGTTGACCTGGCCGGGCGAGACACCTCGCTCGAATCGGAACGAGGAGTCGCTGGAGATGTTGTGCAGGCGGCTTGTGTGCCGCACCATGACCGGATCGAAGGTCGCTGCCTCGACGAGGATGTTCTTTGTTGCGTCGGTCACCGCCGTCAGCGCGCCGCCCTTGACACCGGCCAGGGCGATCGGTTTCTCGGCATCTGCAATCACCAGTTCGGTGCCGTTCAGTTCGATCTCGGTTGCGTCTTCGCCGATTGGCAGAAACTTCTCGCCCTTGCGGGCCATGCGAACAACGATCTTGTTGCCCGCAAGCGTGTCGAGGTCGAAGACATGCGTTGGCTGGCCGAGTTCAAAGAGCACGAAGTTGGTGGCATCGACGAGATTGGAGCGGGGGATGTCGCCGCGGGCGATGAGCCGCTCGCTGATGTGCGATGGTGAGGGTCCGACCGTGATGTCAGTGATGACGCGGCCGGTGTACAGCGGGCAGTGCTGCGGTACTTCGTTATCGAGCGAGGCGAAGGTGTCCACCTCCGGGCCGTTGGCCTGAGGCGAGCCCACCGGGACGAAGAGCGTGCGGTTGCTCAACGCAGCGATTTCGCGGGCGAGCCCGACGTGGCAGGTGCAGTCGCCTCGATTTGAGGTCATTTCAAAGTCCTGCCGGACATCGCCGGGCAGGTCCTCTCGCCCCTCGAGCGGGAAGCCGGCGTGGGTGAGCAGGTCGGCCTGCTCATCGGCGTCGGCGGGGCGGTCGAGGTAGTCGTTGATCCAAGCCTCTGATGCGTACATGGTGGGTAGCGTATCGCCCGGCGCGGGCTCGCAGGGCGTACACTTGCCGCCATGCTTCGAGGCCGGTTTTTGCTGCTGTTGGCGGTGCTGCTCACTTCCTGTTCGACGACGTCGCGTCGGGTGGACCCATTCGGGGCCGTCCCGGACGACTTCTCGGTGGACCTGACCATTCTTTCGCGGCCGCAGGGCGATCGGGCGGACCAGCGGACAAGTCGAATCGTGCTCGAGCCGGATGGCAGTTTGCGGTATATGGCTAGGCGAGGCATCGGCCCGAACACGTTTCCCCCCCTGATTCGGAGGCTCGATCGTGAACAGATGGCTCGGGTCTGGGATTCCGCCGCACGATTGGGATTGACCGATCCGGGGGTGGCAGACGTGGATGCCGATCTGCGGCGAGTCAAGCCACCGAGTCGCCGCGGCTGCGTATGGCTGCTCGTCTTGACAGGTGAGGGCGATCGTTGGAACTTCACCCGCGCCGCCGAAGGCGACGAGCAGCCCGACGCGGCGATCGTGGCCTTCGGGCGTGAACTCGGCGCGCTCGCGTGGGCACCAGACCGAGCGACCCACGTGGCCAAAGCGGATCCGGTGCGGTGGGACTACGGACCAGATCCATGGGCGGCCTACCGCGGCGAGGTTGCGGAGCCGGTATTGGTGGCGGCGGTGACGCCCAAGCCTGAACCGAAGGTTGTGCCCCCGGCCCCGCCGCCAGCACCAAAACCCGAACCGAAGGTTGTGACGCCGCCCCCGCCCCCAGCACCGAAACCTGAGCCGAAG
>DOVP01000205.1 GCA_003520025.1 Phycisphaerales bacterium | reverse complement strand
TGGCCTGCATCGACATGGTGATCACCGATCTGTGCGTACTCGAGATGGACCCGGACAAACGCCGATTCGTCCTCACCGAACTCGCGCCGGAGGTCACGATCGATGAGGTGCTCAAGAAGACCGCTGCCGAAATCCTCGTCGGCGAAGGTGTCTGAACACTCGTCATACGAGAAGAAACCATGAACAAACACCCCCGCCGAAGCGGGGGTGGTTGGGAACATCGGGGCGAGATTGAAGGTCAGATGTCCTTGGTGCGATGCTGCATCTGGGCTTTGAGCCGCGCGAGGATCGACGAGTGCATCTGGCTGACGCGGGATTCGCTCAGATCGAGGGTGATACCGATCTCCTTCATGGTCATTTCCTCGTAGTAGTAGAGGATGACAATGAGCCGTTCGGCGCGGGAGAGACCACGGGTGAGCAGGTACTTCAAGTCATCCCGCTGCAACTTGCTGATCGGGCTCTCCTGACGGCGATCGCGGACAACGTCCATTTCGGTCACGTCGCGGCTCGAATCGGTCTCGTACCACTTGCGGTTCAGAGACACCATGCCAACCGGCTGTGAGTCGCGTTTGATCTTGGCGAATTCGCCCTGACTGACATCGAGATGGGTGGTGACTTCTTCTTCGGTAGCTGGACGGCCTGAGGCCATCTCGAGATTCTTGCGAGCCCGTTCCATCTTCGCGGTCCGTGAGCGGACGAGCCTCGGTACCCAGTCCATCGCCCGGAGCTCATCGAAGATGGCCCCGCGGATCCGCTGAGTACAGTAAGTTTCGAACTTGACGCCACGGTCGAGATCGAAGGCTGCGATAGCGTCCATGAGTCCAAAGACACCCGAGGACATCAGGTCCTCGACCATGACCTCGGAGGGAAGCCTCGCGTGCAGTCGATCTGCGGTGTAGCGCACCAGACGAAGGTAATGCTCAACCAGAATATTGCGGGTTTCCTCGCACGGATCATCGCGGTAGGAAGTCCACACGTCCATGATCTGGCGACCGTCCGACGTCGTGTCGGATAGCCCGCGTCTGTTCGATGAAGGTTTCGTCGCGGTCGCGACTCCACCATTTGTGTCAACCGTTTCGGTTTTCGGCATTGGGTCTACTCCTTGACCGCTGCGCCGCTGATGTGAACACGATGACGAACCGTCGTGTTCCGTCACATCGCCCTTCCGTGAGCTGGCCTGTGACGTGCCAACACCATACAAGTATTGGAGCATGTCAACAAGCAAGGCGGATGACGCGTGTGTGTATCGGTCGATCGGAGTGGTCTCTGGTGTCGTCACAAACAAGCCAATCCGGAGAAGACGATTCGGCTTTCACCTGTGCCAGTGATGCGTCGATGAAAGACGCACATTGTGTTCCCAAAGTCCGGTCACTCCGATCATTCCAGCGGTGCAGGGGCACTCCTCGCCTCAAACGACCATCGCTTGAGCGGACCACGCCATGAGCGAAGCCTCGTTGCCTCCTTGCTCGACTGACCTCGACAAACGGCACCAACCCCAGAGGAGGCATGGAGTTATCGGATTCTCGCGGCAGAAATTGCGCTTTGGCGAAACGACAGACGCCCCCCCACAACGACGGCGAAAGAGCCAGTCCCCCGATAGGATGTCCACCATGACACGATCCAACTGGTTCCTGGGGCGTTTCTTGGCTGCCGGGGCCGCCTTTCTGGCCCTTCTTGGCTCTGGAGAGGCTCTCGGGCAGGATGTCTATCGCCTCGGCGATGATGACGAATGGACTCTGGAGGCAGCCCCTGCCCCCGGAACGCCCGCCGCTCAGTTGGCCCGCGCCCGCACACTGCTGGCGGAAGGACGCTCAGATCGAGCCCTGAACATGGTGAACCGCTGGATGCAGCGACACCCACACTCACCTCTGGCACCCGAGGCCTACCTGATTCGCGGCGAGTCGCTGGTCGGCGTTGGAGATGAGTACGAAGCACTCTACGACTTCGAATTCCTCGTCCGCAAGTACCCGGACAGTGAAGTGTTCTCGCTGGCACTGGAGCAGGAATTCCGCATCGCGGTCAAGTACGCCGAAGGCATGCGACGCAAGATGTTCGGGCTCCGAATCATTGATGCGACCGACGAAGCCGAAGAGTTGCTCATTCGCATCCAGGAACGCCTCCCGGGAAGCGGACTCGCCGAGCAGGCGGGGCTGCAACTGGCTGCATTGTACTTTCGCGACCGTCGCATGGGACTTGCAGCGGATGCGTATGCGATCTTCATCGATCGCTACCCGCGGTCCACCGAGGTCCCGTTTGCCCGAAGGCGACTGATCTATTCCAACATCGCCACCTTCAAGGGCCCCCAGTTTGACATCGTCGGACTGCTCGAAGCGAAGGCTGAGTTGGAGCAACTTGCCCTACGGCGACCCGCCGAGGCCGAGCGAATTGGCGGCGGGGCGCTCATTCAACGTATCGAGGAATCAGAGTCGGTCAAGATGCTCACCACCGCAAAGTGGTACTTCAATGAGGGCGACCCAATCGCGGCTGAGTACACGATCCGCAAACTCGTGCAGCGGTTCCCGCAGTCCGCCGCGTGTATTCGAGCACTACGTGAAATCGGGCCGATCCTGCAGCAGTTGCCCGAAGCCACTCTTGCCTCGGCGCCGGACTACGCGATGCTTCGGTCCACGCTCGCGGAATCCAGCCCTGCAACCATGGAGTCCACGCCATGAGGTGGGGATGGGTCACGCTAGGTAGCCTGATGCTCGTCACCGGCTGCGAGACCGATCCCTCCAAGGGCTGGGTCCTCGGCACAACGTACAGCACCGACATCAAGACCATCGCCATCCCGGTCGTCCAGAATGACACCTTTGACCGGGAAGTCGGCTACCTGCTGACCAACGCGCTGATCCGCGAGGTCGAAACACGCACACCGTGGCGGGTGACCGGCGAAACCGTCGCCGACACGCTCCTGGACGTCACGATCACCGACGTCAAACTGCGAGCCCTGTCTCAGTCGCGGCTGACCAAACTTGATCAGGAAGTGGCCGTTCAATTGACCGTTGACTGGAACTGGGAGCGGATGGATGACAGCAGCACGATCGCCGGATGGGAGGGCATGGGAACGGCTGGAATGTTCTTTCCATCCAACCCCCTCGGGGAGCCGATCGAACTAGGGCGGCTCCAATCCGTAGAACTCATGGCCCGCGCCATCGTCGATCGCATGGCGGAATCCTGGTAAAGCCGGCACACCTCCGCCGAGGGGAATAAGATGAGTTGCCATGCCTGAGAACGACCAGACACCCACACCGCCCGATCAGAAGCCCCCCCAGGGCAAGTCGGCTCCTCCCAAAGGTGGCGGTCGCGGTCTGATGAGCTGGGTTTTCATTCTGGGATTGATGATCGTGCTGTTCGCCGTCATGCAGAGCTCGACGCCCGGACGCGAAATCGGCAGCAGAACCCACTTTTTCCAGCTCATCGACCCGGCAAACGGCCATCTGGTTGAGACCACGGCGGGCAAACCAGCGCCTGTTGTCGTCGAGAGTGACCGAATCACCGCAACGCTCAAGCCCGGAACACCAGGCGACAATCCAGGAACTGAGCCGGCGATGGTCTGGTACGGGATCGACGGCAGCAATCGCCACGTCACCCTTGAGCGGCTCGACAAGATGGGCGTGGACTTCACAACCGATACGACCCAAAGCATCTGGGTGCAGTTACTCCTGACGATCGGTCCATTCCTGATTCTGCTGCTGCTGATCTGGTTCCTCATCGCTCGCTCGATGCGAGGTGCTGGCGGCGGCCCGGGCGGCATGCTCGGCAGTTTCGGCAAATCGCGTCATCGCATTTCGACCAAAGAAGCGTCGAAAGTCAGGTTCACCGACGTGGCGGGCATCGACGAGGCAAAGGAAGAGGTACTTGAGATCGTCGAATTCCTCAAGAACCCAAAGCGGTTCCAGCGGCTCGGTGGTCGCATTCCGCGGGGCGTCCTGCTTGTCGGCCCTCCCGGATGCGGTAAGACGCTGCTGGCCAGGGCGATTGCCGGCGAGGCTGACTGCCCATTCTTCTCGATTTCCGGTTCGGACTTCGTGGAGATGTTCGTCGGCGTAGGCGCCAGTCGCGTGCGAGACCTCTTCAAGCAGGCGAAGGAGAACTCACCCTGCATCATCTTCCTCGACGAGGTCGACGCCGTCGGACGCCGACGAGGCAGCGGTTTCAGTTCCGGAGGTCATGACGAACGGGAACAGACGCTCAATGCGATCCTCGTAGAAATGGATGGATTTGATGCGACCGATCAGGTCATCGTCATCGCTGCAACCAATCGATCGGATGTTCTTGACCCTGCTTTGACACGCCCCGGCCGCTTTGATCGGCAGGTGCCCGTATCGCTGCCCGATGTCGAGGGGCGACTAAAGATTCTCGAGGTGCACGCAGACGCCATCAAACTTGCTCCAGACGTCGACATGAAACGAGTAGCCCGTGGCACACCGATGTTTTCGGGCGCTGATCTCGCGGCGCTCATCAACGAAGCGGCCATCATCGCCACACTTGAGGACAAGGACTCGGTTGATCAACTGGACTTCGAAGAAGCCCGCGACAAGATCAAATTCGGTCGCGCGAGGCACAGTCGCAAGGTCGAGGAAGAGGAACGCGCCGCGACTGCCTATCACGAAGCAGGACATACTGCCGTGCAGGCGCTCTTGGAGCATGCCGATCCGGTCCATAAGGTGACGATCATTCCGCGTGGACAGGCAATGGGCGCCACCTTCAGTTTGCCCGAAAAGGATCGGTATGGCTACGGCCGCAAGTTCATCGAAGCGACTCTGCGTGTCTTGTGTGCGGGCCGGATCGCCGAGCAGCGGCAAACCAATGATGTCTCCTCCGGCGCGGCGATGGACATCCAGATGGCCACCGCCTACGCCAAACACATGGTCCTCGAATGGGGCATGTCGAGCCGACTCGGATTCGTCCGCTATACATCTGACGATTCAAATGAGAGTCTGCTCCCGGACAAGGAGTACTCTCCCGAGACCGCCCGCATCATCGATGAAGAGGTCAAACACATCATCGACGCAGCGTTCGCCGATGCGGAACGCATGGTCTCAGAACACTGGAATACCGTGACAGCCATTGCCGAAGCGTTGCTGAAGTATGAAACGCTGCAAGCGAGTGAAGTCGAGACACTCATGAGTGGTGGTGCCATCGACAGACCGACCGTGACAGATCTGCTTGATGCTGAATCCGAACCGACCTCTCCTCCACCGACTACCGCATCGCCCACAGATCGACACACACCCGGAGATGCCGATGACGGCATGCTGCCCACTCCCGCCTGAAACCGGAACTGACCTGTGAGCAGAACACGCCGCGATGATCTTCCACACGAGCAGATTGCCGCAGTTGATCTGGGGTCGAACTCCTTTCACCTGATTGTCGCCCACCGCAGTGTTGATCGCCTGCACGTGCTTGATCGCATCAGAGAGCGTGTGGCGCTCGCGGCAGGCCTCGGCAAGGATGGAACACTGGATGACTCGGCCCGCCGACGCGCCATCGACTGCCTGCAACGAATCGCCGAACGCCTCAGGAGCATTCCGCCCTGCAATATCCGCGTCGTCGGAACCAATACATTCAGGAAGATCCGGGACGGCGGCGCCTTTCTCCGTGAAGCAGAGGCTGCCATGGGCCATCCCATCGAGGTACTCGGCGGTGCTGAAGAAGCACGGCTTGTGTACCTCGGTGTGCGATACGATGTCGGCAGTTCAGGACAGCCGATGCTCGCCGTAGACATCGGCGGAGGCAGTACGGAACTCGCCCTCGGAGAGGGCCCCTCGCCAAGCGTCACTGAAAGCGTGCAGGCCGGCTGTGTCACTTGGACCGCACGGTATTTCGAAGATGGCACGATCACGCACAAGCGGCTGAAGGCCGCCATTCTTGCGGCCCAACTGGAACTTGAACCGGTCATGCACCGCTTCGTTGGGCGGAACAATCTCCAAGTCATCGCTTCCTCCGGCACGCCGCTTGCGATCGAAGAGATCGGCACGGAATCCGGGTGGACTGGAGGCGGTATCGATCGTGCCCTGCTGGATCGAATACAAAATGCTGTGATCAAGGCGGGGCACGCCGATGCGATCGACCTGCCCGGGCTCTCGAACTCACGGCGACCAGTGCTCGCAGGAGGGCTGGCAATTCTGCGGGCCGTATTCGAGGCAATTGGAACGGATTTGATGCGAACGAGCCGCTGCTCGCTGCGTGAGGGCGTGCTTGTGGACATGCTTGGACGGATCGCCGGCGACGACCGACGTGAGCGGTCCGTTCAGGATCTCGCCGATCACACCAGAATCGATCACGCGCAGTCCGAGCGTGTTGCCACCACTGCCAACCAGCTCTTCGCTGCCGTCGCCCAAGGCTGGAAGCTGAACGATCAGGCCCGGGAATTTCTGCGGTGGGGCGCAATCCTCCATGAAGTCGGCCTCACCATCAGCCATACCGACTACCACCGGCATGGAGCCTACATCGTCGGCCATGCAGACCTCCCCGGCTTCTCCCGCACGGACCAAGAGAAACTGGCCGCCATCATTCGCCTGCACCGCAAGCGAATCTCCAACAACCGGATTCCCAATCACGACCCCGCTACGAGAGACATGATCCGTGATGTCGCCCTGCTGTTGCGACTCTCAGTCCAACTGCATCGTTCGCGAACTGATGGCGGACTGTCCCAGTTGCAGCCCGAAGCGATTCGGAATGGGCTGCGACTCCATCTGAATCATCAAGAAGTTCAGGCCAATCCGCTCACGATGGGGGATCTGCACGTGGAATCCCGACACTGGGAACGCATGGGAAGAGTTCTTGATCTCTCCGTGAATCGTGCTCAGCAGTCTGTGCCGTAAACACTCAAGAGCTGCAGAAGATCATCAATGTCGACAACTCCACTGCCATCAAGGTCTTCTGGACAGTCCCCACATGCCACGCCGTAGACACCGAGCAATTGCAGAAG
>DOVP01000027.1 GCA_003520025.1 Phycisphaerales bacterium | reverse complement strand
TGCTCGCATGGGCCGGCATGAAACTCTCACTACCGGCACTTCCTGAATTGGAAGGGATCTTCAACACATCCGGGACTGCCCTCCGCACGACCGTGATGGTCTTCTTCATCTGCTTTGCGTTTGGGCAACTGGCATGGGGCATCATCAGCGATCGTATTGGCCGGCGCCAACCGTTGCTGATCGGGCTTTTTGTCGCCGCAGTCGGGTCTGGCATCGTTTTGCTGAGCGATTCTGTTGTCATCTTCGGAATCGGTCGCAGTCTCGAAGGCTTGGGGCTCTCTGCAATCAGCCCGGTAGGGCGGGCCATTCTCTTTGAGACTCGTACACACGACCGCGCCAAGCATGAGCTCGGCCGCGTCAGCATGTGTACGGCTGCGATTCCGATGGTCGCGCAGGTCATTGGTGGCTATCTGGTGGCCTATGCATCGTGGCGATGGATCTTCGCGGGCTTCTTGATGATGACGGTGCTCACTCTGCTGGCAGTATGGCGGCAGCTTCCGGAGACACATCCGCGAGGCATGAAGAAGCAAAGGCCTCCTACAGTTGCGGCCCTGCGTGACATTCTCCGAAGCAGGGCTTACTGGAGCAGCGCCAGTTGCTACATCGCGTGTTCGGGCACGCTGCTGGGCTACTACGCGGCCATGCCATTCTGGTATTCCAAGCACCTGTCCATTCCGGTTCAGATCTACCCATGGCTGGCGGGCTTCACCGTTGGTGTGTATATCGTGGCGCTGTCATTGTCGAGGCGATTGGCGGCCCGAAGCAGTATTCGTGGTGTGTTCTGGCTCGGCATGTTCATTGCCCTGCTGCCTGGCTTGGGACTGATGGCACTGTGGTCGGTCGAGCTTTCAGTCCGAACAACGGTCATCGTCCTTGTTGGCGCGAGCATGCTGCTGGCATTGGGCGCGGGACTGGTATTTCCAGAGGCCAATGCCGGCGCGGTCAAACCATTTCCTGAGAATCGCGGTTTGGCATCCGCCGTCACGGTGACGGGTGTCTTTCTGATGGCTGGCATCATGGCCTTTCTGGAGGGGCAGTTGCATCCACCCTTCCTGGGGCTGATCGGACTGACCCTCGCGGCGCCGTTTCTGCTGACGATTCCGATTGTTGCACTCCTGAACGCGAAGCGGTGAACCGGCTCTCACTTCGGTCTTTTCGGCCATGATGTATGGTTCGCCGATGCCGCACATCGAATCGTTCCTAGTGATGCTCAGCATGCTGGCGCCAATACCGCTCGATCTCTCTGAGATGGCCGACATGCAGATGACCGTGGATCGTGAGGCGGGGCAATATCTCGGACATCCATCGACGGTTCTCCTGCCGGATGGCAAGACAATCCTCTGCGTGTATCCAAAGGGGCATGGCCGTGGCGAACTGGTGCTCAAGCGAAGCGAGGACGGCGGCCGCTCATGGAGTAAGCGGCTCGACGTACCGGCCTCGTGGGCGACTTCACAGGAGACACCACATATCTACGAGATGGTCGACGCCGAGGGTGTTCGCAGGTTGATCCTGTTCTCCGGTTTGTATCCGATCCGAACATCGGTCAGCGAAGATGGGGGGGGCACATGGTCGGAGTTGTTGCCAATCGGGGACTACGGCGGCATTGTTGCCGTTGCGGACCTCATGCAGACTGCGCCCGGTCAGTACTCCGCCTTCTTCCACGACGACGGTCGCTTCCTTCGGCAGGGGGGACGCGGCACGCCGGGCTTCGAGGTCTATGCGATCGATACGACTGACGGAGGACTGACGTGGAGCCAGCCGCGGGTGGTGGTTGCCGACCCTTCGGTGCATCTGTGCGAGCCGGGGCTGGTCCGCTCACCGGATGGTGCTCGCTGGGCCATGCTGCTCCGCGAGAACAGCAGGAGCAAGAACAGCCATATCTGCTTCAGTGGTGACAAGGGCAAGACCTGGTCGACTCCCGTGGAACTCCCCGATGCGCTGACGGGTGATCGGCATCAGGCGGTGTACCTGCCCGATGGAAGGCTCTTGATTTCGTTCCGGGATACGCACGCAGAAAGTCCATGGCAAGGAGACTGGGCCGCGTGGATTGGCACGTGGGAGGATCTGCTGCGAGGTGGCAGTGGTCAATACCGACTTCGCCTCAGCGACAATCATCACCGCTGGGACTGCGCCTATCCGGCGCTTGAGCGGCTTCCAGACGGGACGGTGCTGGCGATCACCTATGGGCACTGGATCGAGGGGTCGCAGCCATTTATTCGGTCGGTGCGGCTCTCTCCAGCATGGCTGAGGGAGGAGTGCCCTCAGCGAGCGGTGCCCAGCAGCGGGGACGTGCAGGGGCGCAAAGAGCGCAAGGAACTTGGCCGGCGTTGACGCCGGGTTGTCTGCTCGAATCTGATCACTCGTCGCAGTCGATGGCCAGGGTGCCGGTGCCGGAACTGCTGCCATCCCAGCCGCCGAACCGGATCAGAGAACTCGTGCCCTCATTGGACGGCACTCTGCACTAGGGACACGGCCCCCATGCTCCGAGAAGTGCAAGAAGATCGTCGATGTTGACGACACCATCACGTGTGACGTCTTCCAGGCAATAGGACGGACACCCGGCATCCGCGCACATCACCGCTGCTGACCACACGCCGCCACTCGCTTGGCAGGCATCCTCGATCGTCCAGACACACGTATTACCTACACAGCACGCGCCGAAAGTTCGGCAGCACGTGATATCGGGATCACTGCAGAGACTCCCCGATCCCTGCCACTGACCAAATGGGAAGTCATTGGCGCAGGAAAGTTCGGTCGTTTCCACGCACTCAAAGCATCCGGTGTCCTGATTGATGAAGCAGCACGCGCCATTCTCGCCCGGCGGCGGGCACTTCTCGAGGACGATGTCGTCATCGCAGTGCAGGTTCGCGAAGAACACGCCGCCCCAATCATCGCACCGACAGATCGAGGTATCGATGCACCACCCTTCGGCTTCGCCGTTTATGAGACAGCAGGCTCCCATGGGGACCTCTTCTCCTGTGCATTCGACGCCGTTGCCCGCATAGTAGCCGTTCAACTGCGCACACAAACTTGAGCTGGTCATCTGATACCACCACATACCCGAGTCAGGATCCTGGTAACAGCAGCATCCCTCCGTATTGCACCCTGCATCCTCGCACGACACCCCAGCGTAGAACATACCACCGGTGACCTCGCAGTCGCACTCACTGGTGTACTGGCAGTCTATATCGGTGCAGCACGCGCCCATAGGAGGTGTCGGTCCATCGCAGCCCACGCCGTCGCCTTGGTAGATTCCTCCAAGTGCTTCACAATCTATCTCTGTCATTTCGGTCGTGGTCCAACCCCCTGCCGCATCTTCGACGCAGCAGCAGCCCACTTCAACAAGAGGCGTGATGGCGATTTCGGCATAGTCATAAGCAGTGAACGGCTCCGATGGCATTTGAAAATCAACACGCAGCCATCCCTGTGTGCTGGTGGGCCAGTTCGGGAACACCGATGCGAACGGGATCGCGGCGGTTGCCTCCTGAACCAAACCGTCTTGGCCTGCGGCATTGTTCTGCGTCACAATCGCAATGTTGTACGAGTTGCCGCTGGAGGTGTAAATCACCACTGTGTCGCCCGCCGAATCAACGTCGTAGTCACCAAAGACAGCATTGATGTAGAGCGGCTGACTCGGATCTGCGTTGGTCACCGAGAAGTCAAAGAGCATCGTGGGCTGTCCAGTGCCGCAGATGTAGGACGCGGGCATGGGTGCATCACTGCAGTAATTCCACCCAACGCCGGTGCCCGTCACCGTGACATCGGTCCACCCCGATCCCGAAGACCCAATATCGGTGGCTCCACTCACTTCGGTATAGGCTCCCATCGGGGGGTTGCCCGTGCCTCCTGTGATCTCGACGGTTTCTCGGTTGTCGAACTCATCAGAGTTGGCGTGGGTTCCGTATTGGGGCTGGTCGCAGTCGGGAACCGAGCAGTCCAGATCCGGCAGAAAGTCACCCTGCGTGAGGATTCCCATGCCGTCAACGTTGATGGGGAGTCCATTGGCGTTGACGAGGATGCCGCCTGAGCAACTGCCGTCGATCGGACAGATTGGAGGGTCATCGAAGGGAGAGTTGAACGGCCAATTGGGTTCACCATTGGACCCTGGTGTTGTCCCCGTGAGGAATCCGAAGCCGTCCACATCGCCAATCCGAACGTAGTTGAAGGTTCCTTGGGCGAAGGTGGCGGTGGTCATTGCAAGGGCGACAACTGCCCCGAGAAGTTTGATGATCGACATGGATGTCCTCTCTGAATCGACTGGTACTTGTGTACTGGGGCTTGTGTTATAGGTCATAGCCGACTCGTTTCAGTCGACTATTTATCACATTCAGTCAATACAGCAGGCGCTGGTTGCTTGGAGGCTTGGAAGCGTATAAAGATCGTCAAAACGAATGTTTGGCAAGCGTCTCCGGGCAAGGCACGGGTTTCAGGAGCTCTTGGGTGTCTGGTAGCTGGTCCGCGATTGCAAACGGCCCGCAATTGTCCGGTGAGAATTCACGGCTTCTTTGCTGCCTCGACATGGGCACCATTCTGGTGCAACACCAGGCGATTGACGCTGCCGTCCGCATCCCGAAGAAAGCTGACCTGTGCCTCGACGTCCTTGTACTCGAAGCGGTCGTGCCCGGCCTGAACAACTGGAAGCCGCTGCTGGCCACTCAGCCGAATCGTGAGATTGCCACGGTCATCCTTCACCGAGAACTCCCTGCCCGACGCCATTCGATAGGTTCCGGTGTAGTCGTCATGGTGAGATGTCTGCGGCTGAGTTGGTTGCTTCAACGCTTCCAGATGTTGACCATTCTGGTGAAGAACCAGGCGGTTGATTTCGCCGCTGCGATTCCGGCCGAAGGTCAGTTCCGCTTGGACAACGCGATACTCAAACCGGTCGCCGCTGACGGGATAGACGGGTATTGCCTCTTGGCCGGACAATCTGGCCATCAACTGGCGTTCTTCTCGAGTGATAGTGACCTCTGCCCCGGTAGATCCGAGTGGGAAGACGCCGAGAAGCTCATCCAGCGCAGCGGCTTTGGGCGGTAGTACGTCCAACGGGTATTCACCGTCGAGTGTGTGTTGACCGATCTGATCGACCCCACGATAGGCCGAGTTTGCCAGAACGATGACAGCTTCTCCCGAATCCGGCAGCACGCAGAGATAACTGGCAAATCCCCCCGTGCCACCATTATGAGCCACTCGTTTGCCTTTCGCGTCGTGTCCAATCCCCCATCCCAGCCCCTGTCCCGGCACGACTGGTGTCTGGCACTTCCGCATCGCTTCATGCAACGGGGATTTGTTCTGGCCCATGTTCGCCGCAGCAAAGATCAGCATGTCAGTCGCTGTCGAATTGATATCGCCACAGCCTGCCATCGCACTGAAGTCCCATGCCACACCTGGCTGCAGGCCCCTGTGGGCCGCAGCAACTCGTGATGCATCCTGCGGCCGAGGGCGGCAACTTGTGCTCGTCATGTTCAATGGCCCGCAAACTTCAGTTTGAACGAGATCCTCGTATGCCTTGTCCGCTCGCAACTCGAGGACGTGCCCGAGCAGCCCCATGCCGAGATTCGAATAGGCCGGTCCAGTTCCTGGCGGGTCCGCCAAGTCGTGGTCGCCGAGAAAGGCATACATGTGTTCAGGTGTGTAATCGGCGTAGGGGTTGGTTGGATCGGCTGGGTGAAAGTTGTCTGGCATCCGTGGCAGACCGGACGTATGTGTTGCCAGATGCCGAAGTGTGATCGTTTGTCCGTCTTTCGTCGGAACCTTGATTTGCGCGGGCAGATGCTGCTGGACCGGATCGTCAAGCGACAGCAGTTCGTGCTCCTCCATACGAGCGGCGATCAGTGCTGTGAATACCTTGGTGATTGAGCCGATCTCGAAGATCGTATGTTCATCGACCATTGTTGTGCCGCCCGCCTGCAGGGTTCCTGCGCTGATGAACTCCGTGGATCCATCATCATGCAGCACGCCCACCACGATTCCGGGAGTCAATCCAGCCTCGACTCGCTCATCAAGAATCGTTTGTATGTCCGGAGGCTCCGCATTCGCGCCCGTTGCCACCAATGCAAGCACAACTGTAATTGTCCGCCTGAGCATTCGGGTGCCCAGAACCGCTTTCGCGGAATTCCCAGTTCTGCCCCGGCCGTTCGTCTCATGGTTGT
>DOVP01000127.1:2903-3039 GCA_003520025.1 Phycisphaerales bacterium | reverse complement strand
GTAGACGGCGCCGAGGCAGCGCGGTTCCTGACGACGATCAAGGGGCTTCTGGAGGCACCAGAGCACATCTTGCCGACCGTTTGACGCCCCTCAGGGCACAACAGCCTCCACCGCATACCAATCCCCGTCGGCATGC
>DOVP01000127.1:595-2510 GCA_003520025.1 Phycisphaerales bacterium | reverse complement strand
GCTCGCTCGAGCAACAGGCGTTTGGAGAGCATGTTCTGATACGGCAACATGTCGTAGCCCATGCTGTAAGGGGCGCCGATGTGGTGACGGGTGGGGCAGACGTCGCCGGGAAAGCACACGACGCCTTCGGCGGTATCGATCAATACGGCCTGCTGCCCCCACGTGTGGCCGGGCATCGGCCACGAACGCACTCCCGGAAGTATGACTTGTTCGCCGTCGAGCAGACTCACACGATCTGCGATCGGATCGAGATGGGTGCGGAGATACGTGCCGGTCATGGTGGATCGATTGGCGAGCGCATCTTCCCATTCACGTCCCTGCACATGCACTGCTGCATTTTCAAACACCGGCACAACATCGTCGCCATCAACTCTGGTGAGGCCGCCGGCATGATCGAAGTGCAGGTGCGTCACCATCACATCGGTGATATCTCCGGGCGACACCCCCTGCTCGCCGAGCGCGTCGATGATCGTCCGATCCTCGATTGCGAAGATCGTTCGTGTCTTGGCGGACCACTTGTCTCCGCAGCCGGTTTCCACGAGCACCGTGCGATCATCGGATCGGAGCAGTAGACAGTTCGTCTGCAAGCCGATTCTGTTCGCATCATCCGGCAGCGTGAGTCGCGACCAGATTGCCCGTGGTACCACCCCGAACATGCCACCGCCATCAAGCCGGAGCGTGCCGGCCTGAAGCACTGCCCAATCCCAGCAGGAAACGTCAGACACCGACGGCTGCGTGAGTACGCACAAAGGTGATGATCGTCTCGGCCACCCGGGTTCGCTGCGACTCGGTGAGCTCGGAGTAGATCGGGATGGCGATACTCTCAGCGGCTGCCTGCTCGGTCCAAGGAAGTTCGGAGGCGGGCAAGTCGCGGAAACACTCCTGCACATGCAGCGGAACCGGGTAATAGACGTCGTGGCCGATCTTCTGGTCCACGAGGTGGGCACGAAGATCGTCCCGAAGTGCCGCAGGAAGACGCAGCACATACTGGTTGTAGATGTGACGCGAAGGTGCTTTGGGCCGCGCAGGCGTCAGAATCGGCAACCGGCACTCGTCGAGTGATGCCGTTGTATCCCCGCCACCAGCCTCGTGGAACATCTGGTCGTAGTGCGACGCATTGGTGACGCGGGCATCCGACCACGCATCAAGGTGGGGAAGTTTGGCGTTCAAAACAGCTGCCTGCATGGCGTCGAGCCTGCTGTTGAGGCCAACCTCGCAGTGGTAGTACTTCGGATCCATGCCGTGATTACGAAGTCGCCGCAGGTGGTCCGCAATATCTCTGTCATTGGTGGTGATCATGCCGCCATCGCCAAAGCCGCCGAGGTTCTTCGAAGGAAAGAAGCTGAAACACCCGGTGGTGCCGCGTGATCCAGCAGCGGCGCCGCTCGTGTCACGCGAGCCGATTGCCTGAGCTGCATCCTCGATGAGCGGTACGCCGAGATCCTCGGCTACCGCGATCATGCCGCACATATCGACGGTCTGCCCAAACAGATGCACGGGCATGATGGCCTTCAGGGAGGTACAGGTCACAGCCGCCGCTCGCACGCTCTCGGGGGTGCAGTTGTAGGTCACCGGATCGATATCCACCCACACGGGTCTGGCACCAAGTCGCCAAATCGAGCCTGCCGTTGCAAAGAAGGTGTAGGAGGGGCAGATCACCTCGTCGCCAGCCCCGACCCCCATCGCCATCAGTGAGAGCAGCAAGGCATCCGATCCACTGGCGCATCCGACGGCGTGCTTCGCGCCGCAGTACTCGGCCAATGAGGTCTCAAAGGCATCTAGGTGTGGTCCCCCGATGAACCACTGCGTATCCGCGACATCCCGCATGAGCGGTTCAATCTCGTCACGAATACTCGCGTACTGGGCCTTCAAATCGAGCAGGGGAATCGGGTCGTGCGTCATGGGGAAGCCTCCG
>DOVP01000127.1:0-219 GCA_003520025.1 Phycisphaerales bacterium | reverse complement strand
CCAGAGTAGGGGAGGCTGAATCAAGTGGGGTTTGGGTTGTTGATCAACCACTCCAACAGTTCCTCGAACGTATCGATACCCGGGGGCCATGTACTTTCATCATTGGGATCGAAGTCGTCCCAGAAGTCGTCCGGAAGATCGTCAGAGCCACCGCCACCGCCGCCGCCGCCGCCGCCGCCACCGCCGCCGCCGCCGCCGCCGAACGGGTCGTCGCCACCA
>DOVP01000300.1 GCA_003520025.1 Phycisphaerales bacterium | reverse complement strand
GCACCCCCGGATGCACCCCCGGATACGTCCCCGGATGTGTCACCGGATACCCCACCCTCGCTACCAGTCGACTCCGCCCCCTGCTGCTGGCTGTCCCCGCCCCCGCACGAAGCCGCTTCAGATGCTCCGTCCCGAGAACTCTCTGCCGACTGAACATGACCCTCGGGGGAATCGGACGATGGTTTCTGCTCGCCTTGATGGGGCGGACTCGTTTCCGCCTTGCGAACATTGTCACCCGCATCGACTGCACCTCCAGTTTGAGGCTGAGCGAGCCTGCTTCCGGAGGCCGTGTTGGAATCCGCGGCACGAGGCTGCGAGCTTCCCGACGCATTCGGCGATGGGGCGTGTTCGCTGCTGGGCTGCCTCAGGTTGGCCGCGGATGACGAAGTGGCCGCAGTGCGTTTCGGCGATGGCTGATCGAGCGAGCGTTCATCATCCTCGCCACGATCGGCGGAACTTCTGTTGAGTACCTCGGAATTGCTGTCGGCGGCACCGCCGCGATTGCTGCGCGGCATGGATTGCCGGGACTGGGGGATCGACGGGCGCACGCGATATGTTTGAGGAGCAGAGGTCGCATGCTCGGGCCGAGAAGAGGTGCATCCACACAGCACACCACTGATCACAAGGGCCCCCGCCAGACAGATTCGTGTACTGACTGTCATCCTCATCAACGATCTCCTTGCCCGGGATCACCATCTCGGCGTGCCTTCAACACATCACGAGATACCGCAATCCGCATGATCGCTGAATCCCCCGGCCAATCTTTCCCAAGCCGCTCATCGATCAGATGTCGCGCTTGTTCAATACACCGCCAATCCTGTTTCATGACATCAGCGTATCCCGACGCGAACCACTTGCGAACTACAAAGTCACGAACCGCGTCGAAGTCGTCACGATTCACGGTCTCACGAAGGACATCAGCCATTTGCCCGATGCGACGCACCATGTCCGCACAGCGATCCAATGCACGCATTCGCCGACCGATCTGCCGCTCGTTTCGGCCTGCTGCCCTGAGCCATCGCTCCGTCGCTGGCCGAGAGCCCCAATATTTCACCCCTTCTTCGTCGATCAACGATGTGATCGTCTCAAAATTGGCATCCACTTGGGCGAAAATACGCAGGTACGCCAATGCATCCTCCTTGCCTGCGCCGGGATCCCACACCGATGACACATGCTCTTGGATGTATGCGCTCATCACGGCCCGACTGGGGGTATCGCTGCACGTAGCCCCCTCGGGCAGCAAGGTATCCAATACGCTCCGGTGCAGTTGATTGAGCAGTTCGGCAACCTCTGCGGGATCCTCGGGAACCAAGGGTCGCTGCGGAGGAGGAGGCACACTGGCAATGGGCTGCAGAGGCTGCTCCACGGAACTCCCCGGCGTTGGCTCCAATGCCTTTGTCGATGTCGGAAGTACAGGGGGCTCTGGAGAGGGCAGCGATGGAGGTAGTTCCTGAGACTGAGGTTGGTCGCGGACGGCATCAACATCGGGAGGAGCGAGTTTCGGAGCAGCGATCGGCTTCGGAACTGAAACTACTGTGAGTGTTTCCGATTGGTGGATTGCTTGCCGCGTCGGCCACCAACTGCCCCCCCACCACCAATAGCATGCAAGCCCTCCGACCATCACCAGAAGCACGAGCCAAACCACTGCCATGACCCGATTGTTGCTCGATGGAGCGACGATGGTTCGCGAACGATCGGATGGCGGCGAGGATTCACAGGCAGAAGGATCGGCCTCTCGCAGCGGCGGCAGTGTGACGATCCCGCAGGCACCACAACCTTCCGCCAGTGATTGATCAATCTGACGAAGCGGTTGACCGATCGCCGAAGCACCAACCCCGACCGTGAGCACGTCCATGTCGGGAATGACCCGCCCCAATCCCAAGCCCCAACGCAGTTCGCCAGCATCTGCGTCAGAGAGTCTTGACACCATCGACATCAAAACTCCATTGATGGCAGCGTCCGCTCGAAGCAAGACCGGACGAGGGCCGTCGCGCACCATGCACGCAAGTGCCAAAGCACTCTGTGACGGCGGCGAGCGGTCGAAGACATCTGTGCTCACCGCCAGGGGAGCCCCCTGCTCAAATGCCTGATTCTTCCAGATCGCCGGCGTCGTGAGCAAGCGGGGCAACTCGTGCCTCGCCTCGAGTAGCCATTCGCTGAGGTTGAAAATGAGCGTGCGGAACTGAATGGTCCTCCGCCCCACATCATCGATGCCACCAGCCACACACCGAGTCAACGCAACCCGCCCGCTCGGCAGTGGTCGGCACACGACAACGAGGTACTCCTCCAGCCGTTCGGCACGGCCGCCTGCGGGCAGTCCGACATCGAGCCCGGCGATGGCCGCTCTCTCCGCAGGGGACACATCTGGCGAGGCGGCCAAGTGGCTGTAGCCCCGCTCAGATCCCAGCAGATGAGTGCCGGCCATCATGGAGGAGTTCCAGCGGATGGATACCGCGGTATTGTGGCCCCATGCAGTGGGGGTGACTCCGGCATCACCGGCGGCTCGATCGGTTCTTCCGCAACGGGTGGTGTTTCGTCGGCGATGACGGGCTCCACCGGCGACGGTGGCTCACTTGGTGACGAAGCACCCTTGAATGCCCCGGCACTGACCAGTACTGATAATCCGACCAAGATCAAACCCAACACGGCAGCCCCGATCCAAAAACCGATCCATCGCTGCCGCGAGCGTTGGGCTACTTGGCGATCCAATCTCTCGGCTTCGTGTTGCTGCCGGAGACGCGCCGTTTCGACGCGGCGCTGCTCGGCGGCTTCAATCTGCCTGCCGACATGCTTCATGCAGTACTTCACGGCATCAAGTAGTCCGGCGGGCTCGTACTGCGTGTTGGGTATCGGCCTCCCGACCGCGTCGAGCCGAGTTCGGACGGCGGCGGTTGCGAACATCCGCATGCGGCCGCCATACCTGACGAGATTTGGCAGGTACTTCTCGACAAATCCACGGGCGCCTCCTGCATCCTGCACAATCCCAAGATGCTCATCGCACTTGGTCAGTGCGACTGCGATGGGCACCTTGTCGTCGCCGGAAACACGCCGAATGCGGTCGACCGCCTGCACCATGCCATAGTCATCGTCTACAACTTCAGAAGCCTCTCCCCCATGCACATTGCTCGGATCGATCAGCAGAATGACCGCAGCGGCATGATCGACGTGATCGATCAAATTGTCGGACTGTTCATCGCCACCGCCTTCGACGAAGGCTCGGCGAAAAACTTCGCCCGGATAATCCAACATCACCATCGTCGTATGCTGTCCCTGCCAACTGACATCGACACCACTGCTGAGCGAACCAGCCGTAGCCGCTGGCCACAAACCCTCCTTCAACTGATCAACCATGTCCATGCAGATCTCATGCAGCGCCCCGTCCACGGCCCGCATGTGCAGGCCCTGACCGCCACGCCACGCCTGCTCATAGAGTCTTGAAAGAAAAACTGTCTTGCCCGCCTTTCGGCGACCAAGCATGAGAATTCGATCCCGCACAGGAGCCTCCTTCAACTCAGGCGGCTCGGACTTGGCTGGATATGGATGCATCGTAGACCTCCACGGACCGATCCCGGATCTGCCCGGGGATGATCAAGCCTACTCGCTGCGAGGATGTGACGCCGTGTAATTCGGCGCTTCCTTGGTGATCTGAATGTCGTGCGCGTGCGATTCGACCAGCGCTGCATTGCTGACGCGGACGAATTGGGCTCGCTGCTGGAGTTCTTCAACCGATCGGCATCCGCAGTAGCCCATGGCGGCCCTGAGGCCGCCGATCATCTGGTGGACGAAATCGCCAAGTGCCCCGCGATACGGAACGCGCCCCTCGACACCTTCGGGCACAAACTTTGTCCGGTCGGTGTCAGCCTGTCCATACCGATCCGCAGATCCCTGCCCCATGGCGCCGATACTGCCCATACCGCGGTAGGTCTTGTATCGCCGACCGCCATGCAGCACCAATTCGCCGGGGCTCTCTTCAAGGCCGGCCAGCAGCGAGCCGAGCATGACTGAACTGGCCCCAAACCCGATGGCCTTGGGAACATCGCCGCTCTGCCTGATACCTCCGTCGGCAATGACTGGAACACCATGAGACTGGGCTGCCATGCAGGCATTGGCAATCGCGGTGAGTTGCGGCACGCCCACACCGCTGACGATACGGGTCGTACAGATGGAGCCCGGACCGATGCCGACCTTCACAGCGTCGGCACCCGCTTCGATCAGATCATCGGCAGCCTTGCCAGTGGCGATGTTGCCCGCAATGACATCGATGTCATGCACCGCCTTGATGTCGCGGACCGATTGCAGAACATTCTCGGAATGCCCGTGCGCCGTGTCCACCACCAGCACATCAACATCACTCTCAACCAGTGCCTGAACGCGATCCATCTGATGAACACCGACCGCAGCGCCGACTCGGAGCCGCCCACGCTCATCACGGCATGCGCGTGGGTGCCTGCGAACATTTTCGATATCCCGCATCGTGATCAGGCCGGCGAGTTGATCCTCCGGTCCGAGCAGTATGAGTTTCTCAACGCGGCCGCGATTCATCAGCGACTCAGCTTCGGAAAGCGAAATACCGGGGCGGGCCGCCACCAGCCGTGGCCGAGGTGTCATCACATCGGCCACACGATCCTGCGGCGACTCGACGAAGTTGATGTCACGGCGAGTCAGAATGCCCGCAACCGTGCCGTGCCCGGAGCCATCTGCAGTGACCGGGAAGCCCGACACTTGCTGGGACTTCATGAGATCAATGGCGCGCTGGACCGTCTCATCCGGACTCAGCGTGATGGGGTCTGCGATGATGCCATTCTGACTCCGCTTGACCTTGGCCACCTCGGCTGCCTGCTCGCCGGGACTCAGGTTCTTGTGAACGATCCCGATCCCTCCCTCTTGGGCGATCGCAATCGCAAGCGCCGACTCGGTCACGGTGTCCATCGGCGCCGAAATCAGTGGCAACTCAAGCCGGATCCGTCGCGTCAACTGCGTGGACACATCGGCTTGGTCGGGCGTCAATTCGCTCCGCTGAGGCACCAGCAACACATCATCGAAGGTGATGCCTTCCGGTATCGATATCCGCTCCATCTTGGGATGATCCGGGCAATGGCGAATCCTGTCAAGGAGCCATGGTGGCCGATCCCCTCCAGCCATGGACGGTGTGGTACGATCAGGTCTTCCAATGACGCCCTTCAGAAGGGCATGCAAGGGAGGCCCCAGAGCCTCCGAGAAGGAGTTCTCGCTCGTGTCCACTGTGGCTTCAGACCATGCCCGCCTCGTTCACCATGTCCAAGGTACCGAACCGGGAGCCGGCCTGACGCAATTCCGCAAGTTCCTCAAAGCATGCATC
>DOVP01000268.1 GCA_003520025.1 Phycisphaerales bacterium | reverse complement strand
GGATCAATGCGCATGCCATCTCCGTGGATGACCGCTCCTCGCACCTCGGGCCCCCAAGCCGGGTCGCGCCGGCGAAGTTCAGACCCGTCGAGGCACTCGGTTGCAAACCCAAGCCGGTTTATCCATTCTGTTTCCGCCTCGGCTTCCATCTCTCCGGCTTCGGTCTGCCAGATGTCGGCCAGCCCGGTCGCCTCAAGTGTGGCTGCGGGACCGAGTTCGTCTGCAAGTTCATCGAACAGTTCGCGGCTGGTCCGCGAGAGGTGGGCCAGTACTTCCATGTTCCGTTCGTACCGCGACCGCTCACAGGCCCTGCGGAAAGCCAACAGCCACCGCAGCAGCGGCAGGCTCGGCCGAGGCGGGATGTACAGCGGGCTGCGGCGGTCCAGCATCATGTGCAGGGCTTTGGGCGGAACTGCGGGCGACGGAATGGGTGGGTGGCCAGGCGCGATCTGTCCGGCGTTGCCCCGGGAGGGGCAGATGCGGTCGGGGCCGGCGTCTAGAACCAGCACATCCAGTCCGCGACGGCGCAGCGTGTGGGCCGTTGTCAGTCCAACGATACCACCGCCGATGATGAGGACGCGTTCCATCGCTGTGCTTCTCACGCGGGGCATGCTACGGTGCGACCCACGCGGGGATCAGGAGGCTGTGCATGGCATACGGAATTGGAATTGTCGGCGCTGGTGCTATTGCACGGGTTCATGCGCAGGGAATTGCTGATGCAGGGGGTTCGGTGCTTGGCTTCTGTGATGTGGATGTCGAGAAGGCCTCCGAAGCGGCGGCGTCCCATGGCGGGACCGCGTGGTCCGATCCCGGCGAGATGTTTGCCAACGAATCGGTTACGGCAGTGGTGATCGCCGTTCCCAATGTGCTGCACGCCCCATTGGCGATCGCAGCGTTGGAGGCCGGCAACGATGTACTGCTTGAGAAGCCGATGGCAATGAACGTCGAAGAGTGCCAATCGCTTCTCGATGCCCGAGATCGCAGCGGCCGCACCCTCCAAGTTGGTTTCGTCTGTCGATTTGCCGCCACCGTACTGGCTGCGAAGAGGCATATTGAGGCAGGGCGGCTGGGGCACATTTATCAGGCTCGAGCCGTGATGCTGCGGCGGCGGGGTATTCCAGGGCTTGGCCGCTGGTTCACCGATCGCGCCCACTCCGGCGGTGGCGTGCTGATCGATCTGGGGCCGCATTTGGTAGATCTGGCACTTCATCTCTGCGGCCGCCCGCAGGTCGAGCGGGTCACCGCGGTGACGAGCAGTCTTTTCGGTGCTCCACCGACGGGATATCGCTTCACGGATATGTGGTCGGGACCACCGAACCTCAGCGGACCGTTCAACGTGGATGATGGAGCGATGGCGATGCTGCGGTGTGAGGATGGTCTGAGTCTCACGCTGGAAACCGCGTGGGCCTCGCATCTTCCCGATGGCACCATCGCAGACGGAGTGACGCTGCTGGGCGAGCAGGGCGCGATGCACTTTGATATCTGGGGTGATCATGTGTTGATCGGAACACAAGTGGACGGAGAAATTGTGGATGTGAAGCATCCGATCCCGTCCACCGAGGGCTGGGGTACGGCCTTCAAACGCGAGCATGAGTGCTTTGAAGCGAACTGTGGAGGAAGCGAGGACGGGCCGACCGGCGAAGATGGTTTGCAGGTGCAGGCCGTGCTCGCCGCCATGTATCACTCAGCCGACGCGGGACGGGAAGTTGCGGTCGAGACCTGATTATGAGGTGGCTGCGGCCACCAGTACGACGGCGTCGTAACCGGCGTGTGCCACGACCGCGACGGCGAACCCTCGCATGACGTAGAGCCCTCCTAGGTACAGCCCGGCAGCCGCAACGAAGGCGACGGCCCCGGGAGACATCTCCGCCGGGTCGTGGTAGAGCGTGAACGCAGCAGCCGTTACCAGCACGGCGACGATCAGTCCGGTGGTCTGCTTGACGCGAAGCACGTCAACGAGCAGCCAGAGTACTGCTGCGACGCCCGCCATTCGGAACAGCAGTTCTTCCGAGAGTCCTGCGCCGATGGCGACCGCGATGGCGTCCAGCGTGGAGGTTGGCGTGATGGCTGGCTGCGGCCCCAAGGCGGTATCCCACATGGTTCCAAAAAAGGCAGCAGCCGCCAGAAGCGGAGCCGCCGCGATGCAGCCTTCCAGCAGCAGCATCGCAGGCTCGAGAGGCTGTATTCGCCACCGCTCACCGGTGAGTACGTGCCAACTGAGCAGGACGGCCAATACAACCAACCCCGTGGCGTGCAGGATGAACACAGGTGAGAGACTGAAGAAGTGCATCGCCTCACCGATCTGCTCGTGCGCCAGCACACGGGCAGCCGTGAGGCGGGTGCCGCCAAGAAGCAGCATCACCTCCAGAAAGAGAATCAGCGGAAGCAGGGCCGCGAGGATTGGAAGCGGGCGGTGGCCGGCGGGAGGGAGGTGTGGCTGCTGTGAGTTCACGGCCACAGTGTCCCAAAAAAAGAGACCCCGCCAATTGGCGGGTTCAGAAGTGTCTGAGTGTGAGAGCTTGCTCAGCCAGCGAGCGAGGTCTTGAGATCACGCAGGCGGCGTGAAAGTCGGCTCTTGCGGCGGGCCGCGTGGTTCTTGTGGATTGTGCTGGTCGTGGAGACCCGGTCCAATTCCTTCTGGACCGCTCGAAAGGCCGTCTCGGCCGCATCGACGTTTCGGTCGTGAATGGCCTCAAGGAAGTCCTTGGTGCGATCCTTGATGATGCTCTTACGCCATCGATTGCGGGCGCGGCGATGCTCGTCCTGACGGATCTGCTTCTTGCGTGCGGGGGTATTGGGCACGGGGTTGACTCCAAGAGAACGCTCACCCTCGGTGGAGGGGTCGAAGCGAATCGGGGAGTATCTCAGGATCGGTGGGGGAAGTCAACTGAACCCTAGGATCTGGGGTTCTTCCAGTTCGGAGCGTCTTTGCTCCCGTGGCATCGACTCGGGGCGTGCAGTACGATGGCCCGCCTCTCAGCGGGTGTAGCTCAATTGGATAGAGCATCGGTCTACGAAACCGAAGGTTGCAGGTTCAAATCCTGCCACCCGCGTGTGGCAGGGCCGTTCCAGCGGCCCTTTGAGCATCGCATATGAGCCCACCTCGGCCGCACTGCTTTGGTGCCGGTTTGAAGCTCGTTCGCCATCTCTGAAGCGAATGGTGATGAGATTCCGGGTCGCGACATTGATGAGGCGGTACACGCGGTCGCGGTAGCCAACTGACCTGCTCCCAGGGCCCTCCCGGAGTACCATGCCGCCGTGGTCGATACAGGGAGGCGCGATCTCGAATGAAGTGGAATCGGTGGTGTGCGGCAGGCTTGTTGGGTGTATTTGGATGTCACGGCTCGCCGAGTGGGGATCTTGTCTTGGGCGTTGGTGGCAGTGGCGACATCTCGCTGCCATACACAGCGGGCACCGGCTACTCGTGGTCACTTGATCAGGAAGAAAGCGAGGGGCTCTCCTATGTGAGCGTATCGGAGTCCGGCACCACACTCGACAATGCAGATCTTCTGGGTGGTCCGGGACAGTCCCAGTGGTTGCTCAAGGGTCGTTCGCCAGGTACAGCGATGCTGCTGTTCGAGTATCGCCGCCCATGGGAAAAAGACACGCCGCCGGCCAAGACCCGCCGAGTGCATGTGGAGGTTCGGTGAGAGGATTTCGCTCGGGCAGCGGTATACTGGCCGATTCGAACCCCATGACGGCATCTTCAATGACCCAGCCCGAATCAAGCGCCGAGCGACGCAGCGAAGAGGTTCCCTTGCCGGGGCCGGATGTGCTGCGTGGGTGGCTGCGGGACATGATGTTGATTCGTGAGTTCGAAGTTCGCTCGATGCAGGCATATCAGAACAGGCTTGCTGGCGGCTTCCTGCATGTCTACAACGGGCAGGAGGCAGTTGCAGTCGGAAGCATCGCCACGCTCCGCCCAGACGACCCGATTATCACTGCCTACCGCAACCACGGACATGCGCTGGCCCGCGGTATGGCTCCGCGGGTGGGTATGGCGGAGTTGTTCGGCCGCATCGGTGGGTGCGCCAAGGGCAAAGGCGGTTCAATGCACTTCTTCGATGCCGAGCATCACATGTACGGCGGCCACGGCATCGTCGGAAGCCAGGTGCCGCTCGGGGCCGGGCTTGCATTTGCGACGAAATACCGCGACGAGGTCATGGACGGCGGTCAAAGCAGTCGTGTAACGCTCTGCTTCATGGGCGATGGGGCTACCAACCAGGGTGCCGTGCACGAGGCGATG
>DOVP01000242.1 GCA_003520025.1 Phycisphaerales bacterium | reverse complement strand
GGAAGCCGCCAAAGCCCCGGCCAAGCCCAAGATTGAGGCCGCGAGACTTCCGGGTGCTCCGGTCAGCGGGGACGGTACCGAACTCGGCAAGAACGTCCTCTTCTGGACCATCGCTGAGGGCACCGGCGAAATGTTGCCAATCGAACCGACGATGGCAACCATGAAAGTCAGCGGCTGGTCCATGAATGGATCGCAATTCTTCGGCGACGCCGAAGGCGGCGATGAACTGATCCTGCCAACTGGCGATGACGCTGCATTTTCCGGCTGGGCGGCGGCGATCGGCAACATGAAGGTCGGCGAGACGCGAAAGGTTTGGATCGGCAGCAAAGGCCGTGAGCGGTGGCCACTCGGCGGCGACTCGCCGCAGGACGTGGTCATGGATCTTGAACTCGTCTCGATCGGCGATGAGCCCGTGCTTCCAAATCCGCTGCCCGGTACGCCCATCGCCGACGCGGCGCGGAATGGATCGTCATCCGGCCTTCGCTGGTACGACCTTTCCTCAGGAACCGGCGCTCCACTGGCATCGGGCGACACCGCCACCATTCGCTGTGCTGGATGGCTCGAAGATGGCACACCCTGGCATGCCACAGGAGGATTACCCGTTCGGTATACGCTCGATGCCACAATGTGGCCCGCGCTCACCGAAGGACTCGTCGGCATGAGCCCCGGAGGGAGCCGCAAACTGATCGTACCGCCGACGCTCGGCGCCGGATTCAACCCGCTCGGCAATCTGCCGCCCGGATCGACACTCATTCTGGATGTTGAGTACATCGGCCCCACCGGGGCTACTGCCTCGGCCGATGGCAACTGAGCCTGCACGGCACGAACGATTCGCACCAAGACTCTGGAGATTCCGATGCTTCGCACATTCGCCATCGCGCTGATGAGTTGCTGTTCGCTGGCAACCGCCGCCCTTTCACCAGCCATTCCGCAAACGCCCGAAGAACTGACCAGTCGATTCGACAAGGCCATGGATACCGCCAACACGCGAGTTGACGCCATCATCGCGGTCCCCGATTCGCAGCGGACATTCGAGAACACCATCCTCGCGATGGATGACATCAATGCCCACTTCGACCGCGACGGCAACCTGCTCGCCTTCATGGGCTACGTGCACCCCGACGCGGCAATGCGGGAAGCAGCGCGCGGCCGCGAAGAGATCTGGACCAACTGGTACATCGATGTCGGCAAGAACGAACATCTCTACCACGCAATCAAGGCCTACGCCGACACCAACCCGTCACTTGAAGGTGAGCGGGCGCGACTTCTGAAATTCATCCTGCGTGACTACCGCCGCGCCGGAATGGATCTCACGCCAGAGGCGCGGGCGAGGCTTACCGACGTCGAAAAACAGATGAATGAACTCTCCATCGCCTTCGATCAGAACATCCTCGACGATGCGACCACACTCTTCCTGACAGAAGATGAACTTGCAGGAATGCCGGAGGACTACATTGCCGGGCTGACCAGAGCCGGCGACGTGTACGCCCTCGGTATGGACTATCCGACGTCGATTCCACTGCTCAATCACTCGCCGAATGAACAAACACGGCAGAAAATGTGGCTCTCCCGCAGACGACGCGCCAAGCAAAACGTCGAAGTGCTTGAGAAACTCCTGAAACTGCGGGCTGAGCAAGCACGCATTCTTGGATTCGGCCACGCCAGCGACTTTGAAAACGAAATCCGGATGTCCAAAAGCGCCGCTGCCGTCGAAGACTTCTACGCCAAGTTGCGGCCGCTGCTCGCCGAGAAGGCCGAGAAGGATCTCGCCCTGCTCACGCAAGCCAAACGCGACGCAACGGGTGACCCGAATGCGAAGATCCGCCCGTGGGACTTCGGTTACTGGATGGAAAGGGTCCGCGAGCGGGACTATGACGTCGATTCAAATGCCATCAAGGCCTACTTCCCGTTCCACCGTGTGCGTGACGGACTGTTCCGAATCACGCAGGATCTCTACGGCATTGATTACCGTCCGATCGATCCACCCGCCGATGCCCCCGTGTGGCACGATGATGTCGAGTACTTCGAGGTCGTAGACCGCGGTACCGGTGAGGCGATCGGCGAGTTCTACATGGACATGTATCCGCGAGAAGGCAAGTATGGCCACGCGGCGCAGTGGGGAATCGTCCCTCGGAAAGTGTGGACTGATGGAAGCGTCCAAAAACCGGTCGCCGCGTTGGTATGCAACTTCCCAAAGCCGACCGAGGATCGACCGAGCCTGCTCACACATGATCAAGCCAAGACATTCTTCCACGAGTTCGGTCACTGCCTGCACACGTTGCTGAGCGAAACCGACACGACCCGCTTCTGCGGCACGCGTGTCGAGCGAGACTTCGTCGAAGCACCGAGTCAGATGTTCGAGGCATGGGTGTGGAGCCCGGAAACACTTCCGCTGATCAGCGGACACTACGAAACAGACGAACCGCTTCCGACGGATCTGCTTGAGCGGATGATCGCAGCCAAGAGCCTCAGCAAAGGCATGCTCGATCAAGGGCAAGTGTGGCTCGGCTCCATCGATCAGGCGTATCACACCAGTCCAGATGGCGATGTCGATACCACGCAACTCGGCCTGGACATGGTCGAAAAATGCACCCTGCTCGAAGCCGTTCCGAACACCTGGTTCCAAGCCGGCTTCGGGCACCTGACCGGATACCAAGGCGGTTACTACGGCTACCTCTGGTCCAAGGTCTTTGCCGAGGACATGGCCGAACGCTTCAAGGAACTCGGCATGCTCAACCCCGAAGCCGGTTCCTTCTACCGAGAACGAGTTCTCTCCCGAGGCGGCTCTGCCGACGCGAGCGACATGCTGCAAGACTATCTCGGCCGCGAACCCAAGTTCGATGCCTACATCCGCAGCCTCC
The DNA here is from genome assembly GCA_003520025.1 of Phycisphaerales bacterium. Classification (GTDB taxonomy): domain Bacteria; phylum Planctomycetota; class Phycisphaerae; order Phycisphaerales; family SM1A02; genus UBA12567. The sequence continues at coordinate 1,385 of DOVP01000242.1, read as the reverse complement.
AATAGCAACGCCGGTCAGCAGTCGCCCAAGCATTGAACAGCAGGGCTCGTTCGGTATCCCAAACCCGAGTAGTCCACCCTCAGAGCCACTTCCGCCAGCGAAAGATGCCGAGCATCACGGCTGCCACCGTGCCGCACATGAGCAAGAACCACCAGAACGCGTTCGGGCTGTCCTGACCTGGTAGCGAATCGCTGAAATTCATGCCGAAGACACCGGCGAAGAACGAGAGTGGAATGAAGATGGTCGCAATGATGGTCAGTACCCGCATCACATCGTTCATCTTTTGATTGAGACCCTGCTGGTACACGGCAAGCATGCCGCTTGTCGCCTCACGGTAGATCTCGACCGTATCGGCGAGATAGCGGCTGTGGTCGTGTACGTCGCGCAAATACGTGTATGTTTCCTTGGAGATCATCGGCCACTGGTTGTTGCACAACGTGCCAAGCAGTTCTCGCATTGGCCAGAGTTCCCGTCGCATCACCAGCAGCGCACGCTTGATTTCGTGCACCTCGTCAGCGGCCTCCTCGTCGTTGTCGCTGGTGATCTGCCGATCGAGGGTGTCGAGTCGCTCACCGATGTCCTGAAGGGCGGGGAACACAACATCCACAATCCGGTCAAGTAGGCAATAGAAGAGAAAGTCCGGCCCGCTTTGCCGCAAACGACTGCCTGCGTCTTCAAGCCTCGTCAAGACAGATTGCCACAGATCGGGGTCATACTGGTGGAACGAGATCACCTGATGCTCGCCCACGAACATGCTGACCTGCTGACTGCGAAGATGCCCGTCCTCCTCGTCCACCGCGCGACCCGTGACGAACAGATATGGATGCTGCGAGAACTCGGCGTATTCGTCGACCTTTGGACGCTGCGGAATCTGGATGAGATCCTCAAGCGCCAGCGGATGCAGGTGGTAGCGTTCCGCAATCACTTCAAGCAGGAACGTCGGTGGATCGCCCACCACGTTGATCCACCGCACCACGCCACACTCCGACCGCGACTTTGCAAAGAACGCCCGCACGTCCGTGATGTTGCTGCGTTCAATCCCGTCCGGTCCGTAATCGACGCATGTCACGATGGCCGGACTGAGCGACTCTTCCGGAGGCGCAGGCCGGTCGATGTCGGCAGGATCCTCCGGATAGCCGCTCGACTCCTCGTAGGACTCGAGTTGCCCGCCGTGATCCATCGATTCCACGTCGGGTGGACTCGCCGTATCCCCAAGAACCTCCTCAGACTCCAGCGGCGTGTCCTGTTTGGATGAAGTTGGGCCGCCCATGCGTGGGATCGTACTATCCACGGCAATGCCACCCCCGGAAGCGACCCCCGGGAAAGAAACGGAGGAAACCTCTGAATCGCCGACGCAGTCGGTGACGCGAACGCTTGTGGTCGCC
>DOVP01000146.1:5945-6312 GCA_003520025.1 Phycisphaerales bacterium | reverse complement strand
AACACCTGCCATCCTGACACCTGAAGAGGGGCGGACCCGAAACTTCTCTCCCTGATTGCATGGACCGTCGGGGTGGACGCTGCACATGTTTGCACGGGCTTTGAGGAGCGGCCGTGTGCATGCCGCCAAGCGCCGACCGTCAGACTGCAACGGGGACAGATGATGCGAGTGGACTATGCGCAGCGCTTGCACTCAATCTTGACCAAACGTGCCAATCTGGGGCAACTTCTGGCAATACGGCGGTGCGCGACATCCTCGCTCCGCTTGGCGTAACTTGCGACGTTGATGGACGTAGTGACGCTCCTGATGACGGAAGCGGACAGCGGGCGAAGGGATTCGAACCCTCAACATTCAGCTTGGAAGGCTG
>DOVP01000146.1:0-5631 GCA_003520025.1 Phycisphaerales bacterium | reverse complement strand
ACATTCAGCTTGGAAGGCTGACGCTCTACCATTGAGCTACGCCCGCATGGACCCTCGCCCAGTGCTTCATAGTCTATCGGACCCGCCTCTGGAGATGGGATATATCCGGGGGACACGAACTGGCCCTGAACTTCGGCACCACGGATACGTGACGCGATCGGGCTCCTGAAGAACGGCAGAAAGCCGCGTATCATTCCGCCCAAATGATGTGTGAGCCTTCACGAGAGATCGATATCGACACCGAACCGGACCATCGCCGAAGTTGGTGGGGCGTGGTGATCAAGTTCATTGCCATACTGGCACTTGTCGGCGGGCTGTTTCTCCTCTTCCATTATGCCCTCCAACCGTACATGTCCGAACTCGAAGAGTTCATGCGGGAACTCGGCGCGTGGGGACCGCTGCTGTACATCGCGGTCTTTTTGATCGCCACCTCGATCTTCATTCCCGAGTCGATCATCGCAATCGCCGCCGGCGCGATCTTCGGGTTGTGGATGGGACTGCTCTGGGTGGTCGTAGCTGGCACGATCACAGCGGTGTTCATCTTCGCGATCGGGCGGCACTTTCTTCGCGAACGTGTCGAGGTGATCCTGGGAGGACACCCCAAGATCAAGGCCATTGACAAAGCGGCCTCAGATGCAGGGTTCCGGCTGATGGTCCTCCTTCGCCTCTCGCCACTGAATTACACCCTCCTGGGCTACTTGCTGGCCGTCAGCCGCGCCCGGTTCAAACCATACTTCTTGGCATGCTTTGGCATGATCCCGGGCAACTTCTCCACGGTGTACATCGGATTTGCCGCCAAACATGCGGCCGATCTGGCCAAAGGCATGGAAGATTGCGGGGGAAAACTGCCCAGTAACACCAGCTTGACGCGTGAACTCACCATCTTCATCGGGCTTGGCGCGGCGATTCTGGCAACTGTGGTGGTTGCTCGAATTGCCATGCGGGAGATCCGCAAAGCCACAAAGGAAGCTTCAGAAGTGCCTTCCTGAGCAGGTTTTGGGTTGTGTAAGAGGCCGGATTGGGGTAGTTTTCAGGACCGTCCAGTTTCTGGACGCACCCCTTTGGAGAGGAGTTCCCCGATGTTCATGCGCGCCTTTGCTGCTGCCGGTCTGCTGGCCTGCCTGCCCCTGTCCGCTTCCGCCAGCCCGATCGACATCGTCCCAGTTGTCGAAATCCCGACGCTCGACTTCAACGCCATCGAGGCCGAAGACGTGCAGCGACAAGCCGACGGGCTCGCCCCCCGATATGCGATTCCCTTCGACGCGGGCATCACACCCGGAACCGACGGCATCTGGGAAGTGCTCCCGGACGGACGACTGAACTGGCGACTTCGCATCACCTCCCCCGCTGCCGTATCAATCAACCTTGGATTTGAGCGGTGGTGGCTTCCAGACTCGGCCGAGATGACGGTGGAGCCGATTCGCAGCTCACACGGTCTCCGCGCCTTTACCAGCATGGACAACGAGAATCACGGTGAACTCTGGACACCACCGGTGCCCGGCGATGACATCGTGCTTTCCATCGCGGTCGATGCCAAGGACTACCTGCTGGTAGAAGAGCATGTCACCCTCACCAGCATCAACATTGGCTACCGCGGCTTCTATGACATGGTCGACATTGCACGATCGGGCTCATGCAACTACGACGTCACCTGCCCGGAAACCGTCGGATGGGAAGATGAAATTCCGTGCGTGGCTGCAATCTCAACCGGCGGCTCGCTCTTTTGCACAGGCTTCATGATCAACAATGTCCGCAATGACCGCGACCCCCTCTTTATGACCGCCAACCACTGCGGCGTAAACTCAGGCAACGCCGCTTCGCTGGTCACATTCTGGAACTACCAAAACGATCCGGCAGTGAACTGTCCAGGTGCGGGCAATGAAACCGGCTCGCTGGACCAATTCCTCACCGGCTCGGACTTCCTCAATTCCGGCTCGACCAGTGACTACACCATTGTCCGGCTCAACAGTAGCCCCCCTCAGGACTGGGAAATCTCATTCTGTGGCTGGGACGCAGGCCCACAGGCATCAGATTGGTCGGTGGCGATCCATCACCCCAATGTTGATGCCAAGCGATGGTCGATCGATTACGACGCGAGTGAAATTTATGGCTACAACGGTCCCGGCGATGATCACATCCGCATCATCGACTGGGATCTCGGCACAACTGAGCCCGGCTCGTCCGGCTCACCGCTCTTTGATCAGAACCATCACGTCATCGGCCAGTTGCACGGCGGCTATGCAGCATGTGGCAACGACTCGGAAGATTGGTACGGACGACTCTATACGTCATGGAACGCAGGCCTGAGCACCGTTCTGGATCCAGATGGAACTGGGCAAACGGTCGTCGACACCCTGCCCGGCAGAGGCATGACAGTCCTCCCCGGTAGCGATGTGACCCATGCATGCGTCAGTGGATGCACCAATCCTGAACCTTCACAGATTCTCTACACCATTGCAAACAACTCGCCTGACACGATCAATTGGTCCGCCGGACTAAAGGGTTCGGGCTTCCTCATGATTGACGGGCCGAGTTCCGGTTCTATTGCCCCGGACGGCACGGTCGATCTGCTCGTGCTTGTTGATGCCGACGGCTGGCCCAACGGCTCCTACACAGATGAACTTTCGTTCTTCGATGACACCAATGGTGTCGAACTCATCCGAACGCATACGCTCGAAATCGGCCTGACTGGCTTTGATACGGCGCCAGAGCACGACTTCGTCGCGGGCGGTCCCCTCGGCGGCCCGTTCGAAACAACGCAGGTGTACACCATCACGAGCAACCGCCCCACCGCTACGACGGTTCGTGTTTCGGCCGATCAGCCGTGGATTGCGATCAATGGCAGTGCCGGACCGCTGGATATCCCGCTCTCGGGAACCGGCGACAGCGCGGTCATCGAGGTGGGATTCTCCTCCGATGCGGACAACCTGCCGGCCGGACTGGCCTACGGCATTGTCACCTTTGACAACCTCGACGGCGTCGGTGAAGGCGACACGACCCGGAACGTCACGCTCGACGTCGGTCGATTCACCTACACGGCCTACGACGTGCCGATTCCGATCACGGACAACACCGAGATCACCAGCCATATCGAGGTGAACGATGCCTACTGCATCGGTGATATCGACATCGAACTCGATGTCACGCACACGTTCATCGGCGATCTCATCATCGATCTCGAAGCGCCAAGCGGTGTGGTCGTGCGGCTGCACGATCGATCCGGCGGCAGCGAGGACGATATCCATGTGACCTACGACGACGACGGCGGCACGCTGCCGGACGGCCCGGGCGAACTGGGCGATTTCGTGGGCGAGATCGTGACCGGCACCTGGACGCTGCGGCTCAGCGACAACGCTGGTGCAGACCAAGGCTCGCTCGATGCATGGACACTCAAGATCGCCTCGACCGGCGACGCCTGTCCGCCATCTGCTGGCGATATCGACACCGCCACGGATGTCGATACGCCGCTTGATATCCAACTCGAGGGCGCCAGTTCAGAAGGATTGCCGCTCTCGTTCCAGATCACCAGCCTGCCGGGCAACGGCACGCTGAGCGATCCTGCCGGCGGCAACATCAACTCGGCGCCGTACACCCTGCTGTCGCTCGGCGATGTGGTGACGTACACCCCGGATGCAGGCTTCCTCGGTGGTGATGTGTTTACCTATCGCACCTACGACGGCGTGTACTCAGACGAAGCAGTGGTCACCATCGAAGTGGGCGCCATTCCGAACCCGGATGACTGCAGTCAAGCCTTCGATCTGCCAAATGGATCGTGGGACTTCAGTACGCTGAATGCCACGACCGACGGGCAGGCCCACAGCGAGTGCGACTTCGACGGGCAGACGTATCACGACATCTGGTATCGCTACACCGCCTGCGGTGATGGAACGCTGCTGGTGAGCACCTGCGATGCTGCAGATTACGACACGGATCTCGTGCTGTACGACCGCGAATGCAATGGTGCCATGCTCGCCTGCAACGACGACATGAGCGGATGCGCGGGCTATACCTCCGAAGTCTCCATCAGCGTCACCGAGGGCGATGTCGTCATCATCCGCGTTGGCGGTTGGAGGGACGGCGACCAAGGGACGGGTGTCCTCACGATTGCCGGCCCGGAAGGCGACTGCGGTGGCGAACCGTGCGATGGCGATCTGAACGAGGACGGCGTGGTGGACGTGAACGACATTCTCGAGGCCGTGGCTGGCTTCGGGACGCTCTATGACGTCAACGACATCCTGACCGTGCTGGAGAACTACGGCAACAGTTGCTGAGGCACCCTGCTTCTTGAACTTCGCTGAGGAAGTGCCCCGCCTGCTCGCAGGGGGGCCGCGCGCCCGTACAATGCGGTGCTGCAATGACTCCACCGCTCACCAATCCGGCACCCCCCACCGGGCTGCAACTCCAGCCAGACATGCCGATCTGCCAGCAGGACCTCCCGCTCGATCGATATGACGAGCCGTTTCGGCCCTACGCCGAGGAGTATCTCGCGCTCCCCGACCGCACGCCCGAGACCGTCCTGCCCTGGCTCGACCGGTACGTGATTCCCGCTACCGAGCACTTCGGCGACTCGCTGCTGCTGCTGGCCCACTTCTACATGGGCGGCGATATTGTCAAACTGGTCGAGCGGTACGGCGGCGCGGTCGCGGACAGTTATGTGCTGGCCCTGCAGGCCAGATCGCAGCCCGAGAAGAAAGTCATCGTCGAATCCGCAGTGCACTTCATGGCCGAGACGGTGTCGATCCTCGCTGCAGAAGATCAATCCGTATGGATCACGAACCCCCGCGCCGGTTGCACGATGGAAATGATGGCCAAGGACTGGATGGTGCAGCCCATTGCGGAACAGTTGGTCGCCCGGTACGGCGACGCGATTGCGACGGTTGCCTACATGAACACCTCGGGACGACTCAAGGCCCTCGCCGGGCGCACCGGCGGAGCCGTCTGCACCAGCAGCAATGCCCACCACGTCGTGGCCGCGACGATGCAGACATCTGAAAAAGTCTTCTTCGTTCCCGATGAGCACCTCGGCGACAACACCGCCCACCGACTCGGCATCGATCGGGACCGAGTCGTCGTGCTGCCCGACGCCCGGACACTCCCGCGAGATTTCGACCTGTCGGATCTGCCCGGCGGTCTGGAGCGATTGGATGCAGCCGAGATGATTCTCTGGGGCGGCTTCTGCGGAGTGCATACGGTGTTCACCACCGAGCAGGTCGCGTGGTGGCACGATCAGGGCTGGGAAGTTCACGTGCACCCAGAATGCCCGCTTGAGGTGGTACTCGCCGCCGATGGAGCCGGCAGCACCAAGTACTTGTGGTCGCTCATCTCAAATGCGGCCCCAGGAAGCAAATTGGTAATCGGAACCGAAGGCCATTTTGTCCGCAACGCCATCGAGCACGCTGCATCACGTGGCGTCGAAGTGCGAGCGTTGACCGATGTCCCCGGGGCGTCTGCCGCCGGATGCGGCTGCGCCACCATGAGCCGCAACGACCCCCCCCACCTCGCCGGCATGCTCGACCTGCTCAGACGGGGTGAGGCTCCCGAAATCAATCGTGTGCTGCCGGGCGATCGCATCGACGAGATCAGCGGTCAACGAACGCGGCTGGAACCGGCCGAGCGGGACACACTCGTGTG
>DOVP01000132.1 GCA_003520025.1 Phycisphaerales bacterium | reverse complement strand
CATGGCCAGCGCGCGATCGAGCACACGCTCGGCCTGAAACCAGTTCTCCTTGGCAAGCGCCGCGGTGGCCTTGTCCACGAGATTTTGTATTGCCTTGGTTCGTCCTACTGGCGGCATGGTGTGGTGCCCCTGTGCTCCGGAATCAGGAGGCGTAGACCTCGGCCAGTTCGTCGGCGGTCGCCTGGTTGCCGAAACTCAAACGAACGCCACCGGTGGGGACGATTTCGACGACAACCGGCTGTCCAACCGAAATCAACATCAGCCCCTGATCCGGCTTCTCTGAATCATGCAGCAAGGCTTTGATCAGGTCGCACAACAAGTGCAGATCACCCGTGTCGGCGAGCAGCGGATCCCGCGAGTTGAGTTCAACTGTTGCAGCGGCGTCGATCTGCTGCCACTCCTCGTTGGCCGCAAGGCTGAATGCCACCACATCAAACACACTTCGCCACTTCCCGACGGGAATGAGCAACAGTTGCGAGTGATGCAACTTGTGCAACAGGTGATCTATGACATCTGGAAGCCGATCTTCTGCAATCTCGTGGACGGCGGCCCCATCCCGTGGAGTACACATACCGCCCGCAACCGCCACATGGTGGTGATGCACAGTCTCAGCGTCACGCATCCGCAGGTAGATATGGTCTTCGTCCGGGGTCTCGGATTCGATGCCGTGATCAGTGATCACACGTGCCGCTTCGTCGGCGGGAATGAACTCCACCTGTGGTTCTCCTGTGTGGGTCGCGATGCATTCAATCCGATTCTGCCCGATGGTGCAAGGGCAAGCGGCCAAAGAGGGCGGAATCCCTATCATGGCTTCATGCGAACCATTCTCTTCATCTGCACCGGAAATACCTGCCGAAGCCCGATGGCAGAGGCGATTGCAAGATCGCATTTTGATGGTATCGGGCAGCCTGTTTTTACCGGATCAGCGGGCATTGCAGCCGTGGATGGGGCGTCCCCCTCCCCAGAAACCACCGCGGCCCTGAACCGCATGGGCATCGAGCACGATGGCCGCTCCAAGGCGTTGACGCCAAAGATGGTCCACAATGCAGATCTGGTGCTGTGTATGACATCGAGCCATGTGGATGCGGTTCGGCACATGCTTGTAGGCGACGAGGAGAACAGCCTTGCCAAGGTTCACCTGCTCGACCCCGATGGCCCGGTGTCGGATCCGATCGGAATGGGGCAGTCTTCCTACGACGCCGTCGCCAAGCGGTTCGCCGAGATCATTCCGGCGCGGGTTGAGTCGCTGCTGACCACATCAACCTGATACGAAGGTCGCCGCCGTTTCGGCAAGCAGGCGAGCGCCACATCCGGTCGGACCGGCTGCAAAGAGATCGGTCGCCGAATCGGTTGTCGCCGGACCTGCGATATCAACGTGCGCCCACGGAATGTCTGCATCGACGAAGTACGAGAGGAAGGCGGCGCCCTGAATGGGGTGCCCATCCCGTTTGGGACCGGAGTTCCAGATGTCAGCATGACGGGCCCGCATGAAATCGCGGTGTTCCTTCCAAAGCGGCATGCGCCAGACCTGCTCGCCACAGGCATCGCCGGCATCCTGAAGGGCGCGGCGAAGGCCCACATCTTTGCACCAGAGCCCGCTGCACCACTCACCAAGTGCCACGACCACGCCCCCGGTAAGGGTGGCGATGTCGATGATGTGGGTTGGTTTCACCTTCTTACAGGTCCATGCCAACGCGTCTGCAAGAACGAGCCGCCCCTCGGCATCGGTATTGGTGACTTCTACGGTGACACCGTTGTACATCTCGATGATGTCATCGGGCCGGTAGGAGCGGTCCGACACCATGTTCTCGGCCGCGGGCAGCACCGCATGTACTTCGACCGGCAGTTTCAGTGTCGCAATGGCCTGCATCGCGCCAAGTACCGCCGCTCCGCCGCACATGTCGTATTTCATTCCCTTCATGCCATTGGAGATCTTCAACGAATAGCCACCCGTGTCGTAGGTGATGGTCTTGCCGACCATCGCGAGCCGGGTGCTGGACTTGGCGGATTTCGGTTTCCAGCACAGATGAATCAAGCATGGTGGGCTCGATGAGCCCACACCAACTGCCGTGAGCCCGCCCATTCCAAGTTCCTTGGCTTTCGCTGCGGAGATCACCGCACACCGCATTCCGAGCCGTTTGGCCATGCTGCGGGCCTGCCGGGCGACCCACGCCGGATTGGCGATGTTGGGCGGAGTGGATCCAAGTCGCCTGGCTTCATTGGATCCGTCGCCAAGGATGCACCCGCGACGCAATCCGCCTCGGGCAGCACCTTCCCGGCTGGTGAGTACCAGTGTGCCGGAGGCGGCATTGCCCTTGGCTGCGGTACCTCGCCAGGTCTCCTGACACCAGTTCGCCAGCACAATGCCTTCGGCGATGGCCTGCGCGGCGATGGCAGGTTTCTTGCCCAGTGGGCCGCTCAGGCACCCAGCCACCTCAATATTCGCCGCTGAGGCGCCCATCGTGTGCAGCGTGGCAACGAGTTTCGCACCTGCGATCCGCAGTGAATTCGGCGTTGGCGCATCGTCTCCGAGTCCGATCAGAATGGCCGACTCACTACCCACCGAGATCTGCCCAGCCTCGCCTGAAAACCCTGGTCGTGTGCGGGCTGCTTCAAGCCCGCCACCACACTTCTCGTTGAGTGACTTCAGTGAGGCAGGAAGCCGCTTGGCCGAAGAGGCGATGCCGGCAACAGTCACGCTGCGGCGGGGAGAACCGGTTCGAATCATTCGATACATGCAGCAGCCCATCGGTCAAGGGTGGTGGTCTTCCCCAATAAGGGGAGTTTGGTTCGTTGACTTCGCTCCCCCGCGAAGCGGGAGAGGGGGTGCCCTACAATGGCCTTTCCATGCCCCTCAACCGCCTCATCGACGCCGCCCTGAATCGTGCAGGTGAGGGTGTTCGTACGCTTGAAGACATCGCCCGTTTTCTTCTCGACGACGCCAAGACCAGTGGCGAACTCAAGCATCTACGCCACAACCTGCGATCCATCGCTGCATCCATCTGGCCGAGCGATCAGACCATCTGGACCCGCGACACCGCTGGCGATGTCGGCACGCACATACACCCCCCCTCCGAGCAAACCCGCAGCACCGTCACCGATGTGGCCGCGGCCGCCACGCGTCGGGGGACCGAGGCATTGCGGAGTCTCGAGGAGATCGCCAAACTGGACCAT
>DOVP01000238.1:3177-4537 GCA_003520025.1 Phycisphaerales bacterium | reverse complement strand
AAAAGGCCACCAAGAAAAAGGCCATCAAGAAAAAGCCCGCCAAGAAGAAGGTGACCAAGAAAAAGGCCATCAAGAAAAAGCCCGCCAAGAAGAAGGCCGCCAAGAAAAAGGCCACCAAGAAGAAGGTCACCAAGAAGAAGGTCACCGAGAAGAAGGTCACCGCGAAGAAGGTCACCGCGAAGAAGACCACTTCAAAGAAATCAGCGACCAAGAAGGCGGTCGCCAAGAAGACCGCCACCAAAGCAGCAGCTCCCACCACTCCTCGACGCGGCAGACGCCGCACCGTCCTCGAAGCCGCCGCCGTTGGCGACGCCGACAAGGATGGCTACGTCATCATCAACGGACGGCGGGTTCGTCGCATCGCCATCGATCGGGACCAGATCTCCAGCCGCAAGAAGACCGCCACAAAGGCCACCACTGCGAAAGCCGCCAAGGCTCCCAAGCGAGCCAAGTCAAGGTTGAAGCCCGAAGATCTGGATACATTCCGAGATCTGCTGCTGCAGAAACGGCAGGAAGTACTCGCCGCGCTGGACTCCATGGAAACTGAAGCGTTGCGATCGGACACCGGCGAGTCCTCGAATATGCCCATTCACATGGCAGATGTCGGGTCGGACGCTTATGAGCAAGATCTCAAACTCGGCATCTCGGCATCGGAACGAGAACGGATCATGGAAATCGACGCGGCTCTCCAACGCATCGCCGAAGGGAGTTACGGCATCTGCGAGCGATCTGGCAAGGCCATTCGCAAGGCGAGGCTCAAAGCCAAGCCGTGGGCGCGTTGGACCATCGATACAGCCAGAGAGAATGAGCGAACCGGACGCCGCCGCTGATGTCTCAAGCCAAATCGGCTGAGCAGACGAGACCTCCACGCCCTGCCCGCACATCGGTCGCCGCTTGGCTGCTGCTGATCATCGTCGCGGGAGGCGGCTTGGCGATTGATATCGGATCGAAACGGTGGGCCTTTGCGAATGTGGCCGGCCACCCGATTCAGATCGACCGCGACCGGGCTATTTCGGACACCGGATACAACCCCATTCCGGCTCATGGGGGCATGAACGCGATGCCCAGCGATCTGCTCGACTTCAGACTCGTCCTCAACAGCGGTGCCGTCTTCGGCATCGGCGCCCACCAGCGGTGGTTTTTCGTTGGCTTCAGTGTCATCGCCGTAGGCGTAGCGGTCTGGATCTTCGGCTGGCGAACGGACACGCGGAGCCGGCTGCTCCATGTGGGCATCGCACTGATCTTGGCAGGAGCACTTGGAAATCTGTGGGACCGGCTGATCTTCGGACGAGTACGGGACTTCCTGCACATGCTGCCGGGATGGGAGTTGCCGTTTGGGCTGGCATGGCCGGGGGGGAAT
>DOVP01000238.1:0-2831 GCA_003520025.1 Phycisphaerales bacterium | reverse complement strand
TATGGCCTTGGATCTTCAACGGGGCCGACGTGATGTTGCTGGTTGGGATGGCGATTGTGCTGATTGGAATGAAGGGATCAGATACCACCCAGGGGGAACGCCCGCGTTGAACTCCGTTACGTGTGATGCTCCCCGAGCAACACCTGACGGAGAACCGCAGGCACTGCCACAGCCTCACTCTGATCGACAAGGCCGCCTGATGGCGGCCTCGTCAATCGGGCTGAGAGGATTCGAACCTCCGACCTTCTGACCCCCAGTCAGACGCGCTAACCAAGCTGCGCTACAGCCCGTTTGGTCCATTTGATCAAAGGCGCATGGTAGCAGGGCGGGGAGCGGGCAAGAGGCGAAAACGGGCAATCGACTGCGACGCAGGCCATCGGCTCACGCCGCAACGGACAGGGTGGGATTCGAACCCACGGTACGAAAAAATCGTACACAGCATTTCCAGTGCTGCACCTTCAGCCGCTCGGTCACCTGCCCTTGGAAGGAAGGATTGTAGGTTGGATCGCACCGCGCGGACAAGGGAGGCGGCTTACCCTTCTCCGCATGAGCCATACTTCACCCTCCGCGGCCGGATTCCTTGTGCTAGACAAGCCGGTCGGCCCCTCATCCATGCGAGCTGTCGCTGTGGTGCGAAGACGAGCAGGCGGACTCAAGACGGGACATGGGGGCACACTTGATCCGCTTGCGAGCGGCGTACTGGTACTTGGTTTAGGCAAGGCAACCAAACTACTTGAGCAGATCGTGGCGACTGACAAGGGCTATGAAACCGAAATCGATTTGTCCATCCGAACCAATACGGACGACATGGAGGGCGAACCGGAGGTCGTTGAGGTCGCCAAGCCACCGGATCGAGCCACCGTTGAAACCGCCCTCCGGCAATTCGTCGGAGATGTCATGCAACGCCCGCCCGCCTTCAGCGCCATCAAGGTGGGTGGCCGACGAGCCTACGCCCTGGCGCGGCAGGAGAAGCCGGTTGATCTTCCCCCACGGCCAGTTCGTGTCAATCGGCTGGAACTGGTGGCATACCAGTGGCCCGTGGCCACCATCACGATTGCGTGCGGCAAGGGCTTCTACGTCCGCGCGCTCGCGCGGGACCTTGGCCAGACGCTCGGCACGGGTGGCTGCTGTCGATCAATTCGACGCACTGCCGTCGGCCCTTTCTCGATTGAAGAAGCGATTCCCCTCGATGATGTTCCGGATCCCCTTGAACCCCACATGCTGCTGAGTGTCGAGTCCGCGCTGACAAGACTCGACTGATCTCCCTCACCGCTTGCTTTGGCTGGACTTGCGCCCCTGGAATCCCGGAGAGTTGTCCATTGGCCGTCGATACAAATCGCGTGGAGAGCCGCCCCAGCAGGCGGGCATGGGTTCGGGCTCGTACAAACCCGCCATCATCAGATGGAAGATGATCTCAATCGCGCAGTTCGACAGTCCAATAGGCTTCATTCAGGAAAACCCTCCATGCTTCATAGTGACGCCGCCGCAGCCGGATCGAGCGATCCGGGCATGTTCTGGGCCGGCGTGGTTTTCGGATGAGCGTCATGCGTGCTTCGGCCGGGGTCTTGTTCCCCTTCCGGGCGTTGCATCGCACACAGGCGCACACGAGATTGCTCCAACTATTCTCGCCGCCGCGGGACTGCGGCAGTACGTGGTCGATCGAGAGTTCAGATGTCGGATACCGCTTGCCGCAGTACTGGCACGTGTTGCGGTCGCGAGCGTACAAGTTGCGGCGATTGAGCCGAACATGATGATCGGGCATCCGTGTGCAGCAATGCACGCGGATGATCCGAGGTACCGCGACGTACGAGGATGCTGTGCGGACCCACTCGTGGGCTTCCGCCTCGTAGCGGCGCTGGAGATCGGCCACTTCAAGCCAAGATGAAAGATTGAATTGTTCCCAGCGACCATCCGTAACAGAGATGACCTCGGCGACATCGCGAAACAGAAGCACAAAGGCCTGCCGAACCGGCACGACGCGAGTCGCCGCGTAGCCACGGTTGAGCACAAGGACCGGTTCGTCAAGAAAGCTCGTAAGTGCTGTCATGCCTGAGTGGTGTCATTCCTCGTCAAAGAGAACCCGCAGTGGTCACCTGTATTTTCATGCTACATCGGCCAAACGCCCTCTTGGGGCCTATTCAGAACTCTCCGCCCCCACCATGCCACGAAATCAAGGCCAGATCCACAAAAAACGGCCATGGAAAACGCTGCAGAGTGCCCCACGCTTCTCCTGCACTTGCGAGGAGGGATCCGCCTCGGCGGAGATGGAGGCGTATTCTCTGCCATTCAGCTGCTCGCCTGCGTTACCGCGGCGGAACTGCAATCACGGAAGTTCCAGCAACTCCACATCGAACACCAAGGTCGCGTTCGGAGGAATCGGGCCACCCGGAGTTCCGCGAGCGCCATAGCCAAGTTCCGACGGGATGACCAATTTTCGCTTGCCGCCGACCTTCATCGACCCGACACCTTCGGTCCAGCCGGGGATGACACCGCTGAGCTGGAAATTGATCGGTTCACCACGATCGACGCTGCTATCGAACTTCGTGCCGTCTACGAGGTAACCGGTGTAGTGCACCCGCACTGTGGTCGCAGGTGATGCCGGGGCCTCGCCGGTTCCCTCTTCGAGATCGAACCAAGCCAGTCCCGAATCACTGGTACTGGACACATTGTCACCGACAGACGCTCCGGGAAGTTCGGCAGTGTTCTTTAGGACTTCATCCACACTCATTGTCAGTTTCTCCAGTTTCTTGTTCTGTTCGGCAACTTTCTTGTTCTGTTCGGCAACGGATGCCATGGCTGCTTGCTGCGCTGCTTGCTGCGCTGCTCGCCAC
>DOVP01000086.1:1388-3618 GCA_003520025.1 Phycisphaerales bacterium | reverse complement strand
GGGGTCGTGCCCCCCGCCTTCAGCCCGCAACTCAGATGCGCGATTCAACAGCGCATGGTGGTCTTGATCACGAGGCACCAACTCGATGTGCCACTCAACCAAATCATGTGTGTTGATCGGCAACACTTCAAGCATCAGATCCACACCGGGTGTTCCCCGAATGCGAAATCCCGTCGGCATCGCCCCGATCATCGGCTCCCAGCCCTTCTTTTTGATGAGCAGGTCGTAGGTTCCGTAGTGAGTAAAGTCGGCCTCGACCGGGGTTCGTCCGATTTCGCGGTGATTGAGCCACACAAGCGCGCCGGGCGGCTCGGTGGTGATGCGAATAGTGCGGCGGACGCATCCGACTTGCGTCAGTCCACCAACGATCAGCAGCATGGACAGCAGGAGCTTCATCGGGGGGTCACTCTAGTCGAATTCATCGCCCCGGAAGGTCGAGGCGAGATAGGCCTCGCGGACGGACTCATCATTGATGATCGCCTTGGGTTCACCCTCACGCAGATTCTTGCCGTGGTGAATGATGTAGGCTCGGTCGCAGATGCGGAGCGTCTGCTGGACGTTGTGATCTGTCACCAGAATCGAAATGCCGTTGTCTCGCAGTTTGGCAACCTCGTGCTGCAACTCCTCGACGGTATGCGGGTCGACCGCTGCGAACGGTTCATCAAGCAGCAGCATGGTCGGCTCGGTGATCATGGCACGGGCGATTTCCAATCGTCGCCGCTCACCTCCCGAGCAGGTTCTCGCCGTTTCCTTCGCCTTGTGTTCGAGTCCGAATTGGGACAACAACTCGTTGCACCGCTCATTCTGCTGCTCACGCGAAAGATCTCGCGTTTCCAGAATGGCAAGAAGGTTGTCGCGGACGCTCATCCGCTGAAAGACACTCGGTTCTTGACTGAGATAGCCCATGCCGAGTCGCGCGTGGCGAAACATCGGCTCGCGAGTCACATCTTGACCACCGAAGTGCACCGTGCCCCCTTCGGGTGTGATCATGCCGATCACCATCCGAAATGAAGTCGTTTTGCCAGCACCATTGCGCCCAAGCAGTCCGACAATTTCACCCGGGTTCACATAAAACGACACCTCATCCACAACGCGGCGGCCGGTGTAGGACTTGATGAGGTTTTCGGCTTCCAGCAGTGGCATGGGGTCATGGTAGGAAAAGGGGTCGGGTATTGGAGTGGAAGATCATGCGAAAGACCACAGGTGGGCTATCGGTTCCCATTCCAGGGTCCCCGTTCCGGCACCAGACTCCCTCACAAGAACCGGATTGTCATCGGATACCGCACATACTCGCGGTTTGATGCGATCACAGCCGATCGGATCGACAGCACAACGGTCAATACCCAAGGAATCCATAGGAGAACGATCCCGACAAACGTGATGGTCAGAATAAAACTCCACAGCATCATGCTCAGAATAAAGTTGCAAGCCTCACGTCCATGATCGTCCACGAAGCCGCTCTGGTTTTTGCCGCTGAGCCAGAGCACCACCGGCACCACCAACAGGACGCCGCTCAGGGCCCCGAGCGCTACAAATACGTGGCCGAGAACGGCATTTCGTATGTCAGCATCGGGCACCGAGGGCTCGTGCAGGCGGCCATTGGGCCGAACCTGCCGAAAGGGGACGGATTGTGCGGGAGCGTGCGGCATGTGCCTGCTTCTTGTTGGGAAGTGTCCGGCGTTGATTTCAGGCTTCGTTGTTCGAATCCTGCTCCGGGGTCTCTTCCCCAGCTTCTTCCGGAGGCTGTTCGGTGATTTTCTTGACCCTCTTGGCCTCGTCCGTCCACTGCTCTGGGTACCGCGCCGAGGCGATCTCCCCCACGATTCGGTAGATGCCCTTGAAGATGTAGTCATCCATCAATACGCGGTGCCCATCGGCGTGAACCACCCACGCCTTACTCTTTTTCATCCACTTGCTCATGTTGATATCGACGAGATCCTGCGGCGACCACGTTTCGCCCGGCAGGTGGAGTGTGCCATCTGTATCCAAAGCAAATCGCTTGCGTTTGTTCACGATGACACCCCAGAGATACCACGGCGCGAAAGGCAGGGACAGGATGAAGAGCCACTGTATTGGGCGATCGTAAGCGGACGGCTGCTCGACCTCGCCATACAGGTTGAGTTGAGCGTGCGCTAGTTGCAGCCCTTGCTTGAGCACATCACTTGCACCACCCAAGGCCAGTGTTGGCGTGCGGGCTCCACGGACCATGGCCGCCTCGGCAACAAGCCAC
>DOVP01000086.1:0-982 GCA_003520025.1 Phycisphaerales bacterium | reverse complement strand
GCACCGCTTCTGGGAGCAGGCGTTTGACGAGTAATTCTTCAAGCGTGCCAATCGCGCGCTCACCACCAC
The DNA here is from genome assembly GCA_003520025.1 of Phycisphaerales bacterium. GTDB lineage: Bacteria > Planctomycetota > Phycisphaerae > Phycisphaerales > SM1A02 > UBA12567. The sequence goes on along the minus strand of DOVP01000086.1, from coordinate 913 downwards.
TGGATACAGCTTCACGAAGGCCATCGATGTCGCCCTCGATCGCCGCCCCTCCCTCGATTGCCAGACTGCTGAGAACTGCGGTCATGAATGCCGCACGACGTTTTTCGTTGGGTGCCTCACCACCACTGACGATCGGTTCGGCATACTGGCTGAAGGCGCGGCCTACTTCCGCCCTGGCAAATTCCCGTTCCTGCCGCGGAATAATCTCGACGTAGTCCCAGATGCCCCAGACACCAAGTACCAGACACACGATGGCCACGATGATGGACCTGATGGTGTAGGAGGTCGCCAGATGCGCTTCGATGGTGGTGTGTTCGTCTGTCATTGAACTCGTTTCTGAGCGCGGGGGCGATTCCCACGGAACTTTCGGGGTCAGGGTTCCTCATTGGCCGCTTCGGCACAGAGGTCGATGGCGAGTCGGTGCAAGGCTTCGTCTTCGGGCAGCGTATCAAGCAGTCCAAGCAAGGCATCAAGCCGGCGGGAGGCGATATGCGTCGGGTTGAGTTTCTCGATCGCCACCTCACCAAGGCTCAGCAACGCCTCGCGGAACCACGCTGCCGTTGGCTTTGACAGGTCCCTTGGTGGTTTTATCTTCGTGCGAACAGCCCCAAGCGGGCCAATTGCAACGATCGGAATCAGTCCAAGTTGTGTTGTCGGCTCACGGCAAAGCACCACGGCTGGCACTTCGGCAGCGCAGGCCAACAGCCGCAAGCGTCTTGCGTCGGCGCCGACCAGCGGGGGCTGTACGAGGTAGCGGCCCGGCTCGACCACCATGGTGTCGGCGAACTCCTCGTCGATGACCCGTATCGCCTTGCGGGAGGCAAGGGCCTGCTTCCGCCATCCACCGCGGGCCTGTGAGAGCAAGTCGATGATCTCGGCCATTCCTAGGTAGTCGCGCCGGCCGTGGCTCATG
>DOVP01000063.1 GCA_003520025.1 Phycisphaerales bacterium | reverse complement strand
CTGGGATGACCCCGCCGCGAACCCACACATCAACCGCCTGTTTCGCAACGATGGAAAGTGGTCCTTCACAGATGTCACCGAGACCGCCGGGGGCGGCGACGGGGGCTACGCCATGGGTGTGGCGGTCGGCGACATCGATGCCGACGGTGACCCGGATCTCTACATCACCAACGCCGGGCGAAACACCATGCTCCGAAACGACGGCGGCGTCTTTCACGACATCACCGAAGCGTCGGGAACAGGGCATGGTGGCTGGGGCGCCAGCGCCGCATTCTTCGATGCCGACGGTGATGGCGACCTTGATCTGTATGCGACGAACTACCTGAACTGGACGCCCAAGACCGAGGTCACCTGCTACAGCCCGCTCGGGGGTGAAGACTACTGCTCGCCGAGGAACTACCTCTCGCCGGCCTTGGATGTGTTCTATCGCAATCGCGGTGACGGGACATTCGAAGATGCCACCGTACCCACGGGCTTCAACACCGCCAGTGGAACCGGCCTTGGCGTGATACACGGTGATTGGAACAAGGACGGGCACCCTGATCTGTTCGTGGCCAACGACGGCATGCCCGACCTGCTGTGGGTGGCCAAGGGTGACGGGACATGGGTGGAGTCCGGCGTCTCCATGGGCTGCGCCCTTGATGACGAGGGCAAAGCCAAAGCCGGGATGGGCGTCGATACGACCGACATCGACGATGACGGCGACCTCGACATCATTGTGTGCAATCTCATCGGCGAGTCCGACTCGCTCTTTCGCAATGATGGCGAGTACTTCGTTGACATCACAGGACGTACCGGAATCCGCGCCAAGAGCAAGCACAACACCCGATTCGGACTCGGCTGGATCGACTTCGACAACGACGGTTGGCTCGACTTGTATGAGGCAAGCGGCGCCGTGACCCGGCTTTCTGTCCCCGAAGGCGTCGACCCCTACGCTCAGGAAGACATGCTGCTCCGAGGCGGGCCGAAACTCAAATTCAAACCGGTGCAGCCACGAGGCGGCACTGATGAGACCATCAACCTGACCAGCCGCGCCGCGGCCTTTGGCGACCTCGACGGGGACGGCGGCATCGATATCGTGGTCGTGAACCGCGACGCCCCGGCCAACCTCTACCGCAACATCGCCGCGAGTCGAGGCAACTGGGTGCGGCTCCAGATTCTCAACGAGGCGGGCATGCCAGCCATTGGCGCAGTGGTCTCGGGGACCACTGGCAAGCGGACCATCACCCGGCCGGTTCGGCGAGCTTATTCGTATATGGCCTCCAACGAGCCGACGGTGCACATCGGGCTCGGCGAGGCACCTGCGGTTGAACAGGTGCGTGTCAGGTGGCCCGACGGCCAGATCACCGAGCACGGGCGCCTCGAGGCGGGCAAGACGCACGTTCTGCGGAAGGGTTCGGACTCCGAGGGCTGACCCGGGGCGGGGGCGAGGGGCTCCGGACGTTCCAGAAAAGATTCTTTGGCCACTATATGTGGTGGTTGCCTGAGGGGCCTTCCACCCAGCATGGTGTGCCAGCATCCGCGAATCGTCGTTTCCGAGCCCCGAGCGGTGGTTATCAGGTCAACCAACGGAGGCCGGCCGGTCGAAAGCAGATCTCAGACAGAGGAGCTCACCAGCACATGCATTCCAAGCACAAGTTGATCGACGCCATCCGCACCCACAACCCGACCGCCCCCATCGACTGGCTCTCGGCCTTCTCATACGACGCCCTGCGGGTCTACCTCGATCATCTGCTCAGCACGCTGGACCCCAAACAAATCGCATGGATTCGCCCGGGCGATACGCCAGCCATCACAGGACGCGCCACCGCCGCCTGAGTTCTCTCTGGAACCGACATATCCGATAACGCCAGCACACACGGTCCCGACAGGATCAATGGTGGGGTGCTGGCGTTATCGCCAAGGGGGCTGTGCCCTCCTACCCCTCCTCCGACTCCTGCAGTTCATCCTCCACCGGAGGCGGCATGATCCGATCGCCCTCGTCCAGCAACCCCTCGATGTCCGCTGCCCGCGGCCGCACGTCCGGCCCGACCTGATCGCTTCGCTTGCTGTCCATACGCAGTTCGAGCAGCGAACGGACCCGTGCGAGCAATTCAACCTTGTTGACAGGCTTGGCGATGAAGTCGTTCGTGCCGCACTCGACTGCCCGTTCAAAGTCGCCGACCTCGTTGAGCGCGGTGACCATGATGACGATGATGTCCCGCGTGGCAGGCTGTGACTTGATCCGCTGGCAGACCTCGAATCCGGACATACGAGGCATCATCACATCGAGCAGCATGAGATCGGGGCGATCTCGCTCGATCGCCTCGATGGCCGCCACGCCGTCCTCGGCAGCGGTCACTTGGCAGCCAAGGTCCGCGAGATAGGCCTCCATCAATTCAAGATTCTGCTGATTGTCATCGACGAGCAGAATCGAGGCACCGCTCACATCCGCGGCGGGCGTATCGGCAGTGTCGTGCTGGGCATCCATACCGACGATCCTAGCAGGGCGGGACTCACCGCTGGCAGGCCGCACCCGATACAATGCCCTGATTCCGCCTCGGAGCCCCACAGACATGCACATCAGCGACAAGCGATCCCCTTGGCAGGACGAGTTCAACGTCCCGACCCTCGATGACCTGCGAACCGATCTTCCGGTTCCGGCCGCCGAACTTTTCGACGCCACGCGGGCCTTCCTGCTGGAGCGGGATGGCCTGCTGGAAAGCATGCAGTGGTATGGAGACTGCTGGTTCTGGACACTTGCCTACTACCTTGAGAACGAGGATACCGACGAAGATCAGCCCATCGCGATCATTGTGCCAGCCCCCGACAACCTCCAGATCGCGGCCCCTCTGGACCGCGAATTCCTCGAACAACTGAATACCCGCCGCATGAAACGGGCGATCCGAGACGGCCTGGATCTGGCAGCCGAGCCATACTCCACAAA
>DOVP01000033.1 GCA_003520025.1 Phycisphaerales bacterium | reverse complement strand
GCATCAGCCCGCCTTGGCAACCCTCGCTTTTTGTTTGTTGATGCGAACGGCGGCGCGAACCATGACGGATGCGCCGACGGGGCCGGGCACGGTGCCCTTCACCATGATGAGATTCTTCTCCGGATCGATCGAAATAACCTGCATCGATCGGTTGGTCACATTGACATCACCCATATGACCGGCCATCCGCTTGCCTTTCTTGATCTTCGGACCGGTGCCGAGATTGGTGGCATGGCCATTGATCGAGCCTGGGGAACGGTGGCGTCGTTTCACGCCGTGGGATGCTTCGAGGCCGCGGAAATGGTGGCGTTTCATGCCGCCCTGGAAGCCCTTGCCCTTGCTGCGGCCGAGAACGTCCACGAACATCACGCCCTCAAAGACGCTCACATCGATCCGATCGCCGAGTTCAACATCGGCTTCGCCGCGAATCTCTCGGTGCGTGCGAAGCGGACCGCTGCCAGCCTTGTGGTCATGGCCGATCAACGGCATCGTGCTGCGGCGGGGCTTGATGTCGTCGTAGCCGATTTGCACGGCGTCGTAGCCCTCGGTGTCGGTCGTCTTGACCTGCGTCACGACGCAAGGACCGGCCTGAATCACGGTAACAGGCACATTGGTGCCGTCTTCCATGAACCATCTGGTCATGCCGAGTTTCGTTCCAAGCAGTGCGTGTGCCATCTTCGAGTCCGTCCTGCTCAGGCCTTGATCTTCACAAAGACGCCGGCGGGCACAATGAGACGATTGAGCGCATCGACAGTGCTGGGGGTCGGCTCGAAGATATCGATGATGCGTTTGTGCGTTCTGATTTCGAACTGCTCACGCGACTTCTTGTTCACAAAGGTGGAGCGGTTGACTGTGTAGATCTCCCGCCGCGTCGGCAGCGGCACGGGGCCACTGACTCGCGCGCCGGTCCGCTTGGCATGATCGACGATCTCACGCGCGGACGCATCGAGTGCCTGATGGTCGTAGGCTTCCATTCTGATGCGAATCTTCATGGTCAACTCTCGGCGGTACGCCACGACAGCGGCCCCACCTGTTTCCTCTCGAGGATTTCAACACAAAGCACTTGGTCCACAGACCAAGCGCGAAACGGCGATGATAGGCTCCCCCAACCCACTGTCAAGGGGTCGAGGAGGCCCCTTTCCTCGGAATCACATCTTCTACGAGGGCTCCCCATGACCATTCTTCCCCTGCTCTACGCCCTGCTCATGGCTCCTTCGATGGGCGATCGGCTGATCAGCGACGAACTCGGTGTATCCCTGTCACTGCCGCCCGACTCGATCCTTATCCAGCGGCCTGGAGATGCCGGGTCACACTTCATGATTCGGGACGGACGGAGCGTGCCCACGTGGAGTCTCAAGATTGAGTCTTGGGAGGTCGAGAATGTCGAACCAGAGGCCTGTTTGCGGGCCGTTCTTGAGAAGCGAATGCCGGGTCAAACACCCCCAGCGGGCGGAGCGGCGGTGACCCATGACCCCAGTGGCCGCCCCATGGCCACGCACTGGGCAAGCCAAACTGCCCAGAATGGACGTGAAGTCGCCCTCGGATGGTTGGTTGCGCCGCAATCCCTTGGTCGATGCCTGGTTCTCAGTGTGGTCAGAACCGCCGATTCTGATCATCGCGGGGCCCTTGAGCAGGTCTTCAAATCGGTGCAATTGCTCGACCGAGCAACCGATAAAACTGAGTTGGCGGCGGGGCTGAATGCAGGAAAATCGATCCTCAACTCACTCACTGAGAGCGACTTACGGTCTCTTGTAGGACGACGTGCAGTACTACGCGTGTACAACCCGAACGCAGAACAGCACGGCGAAGTCGCCTACGGCACACTGGAGGCCAAAGCGGCGCCTCGCAGCGCCATTCGGGGCAGACCCGGCCCGATCTCAGAAGCCGAGCGGGAGGAGGGCCTGCTGGTCACGAGCCACCTCCGATTCGTCGAAAATCCCGAGACTGATGCCTATTCGGACCGTGTGCAGCGGTGCTGGGTCAGTTGGGACTTGCAGCGGGAAGCCTGGGTGGATTCGGTCACGCACCGCGTCGGCGACAATCGAACTGCTCAGGAGGAGATCGTCATCCGATCACCGCCTTCACTGGGCATCCCTCGCGGCCAACTGCTTGTGATCCGGCAAGATGAGGCCCACGGAACGCGGAATACTTGGACACTCGTCCCAGAGGATCCGTGGCTCCCGAGGGCGTTGCGGTGGCTGGTGTGGGATCTGCCGGGAGTCGATCAGTCAAAGCGCGTCGCATGGCATGTCTGGGACGAAACCACCTCAACGCCGCGAACAACGTTCCGCCGAGATGCGTGGGACGCCAACGCGGTGGGGCGACGATGCTGGAGTTGGTCCGGTATCGACGGGCTTCCGACAGCCTTGAGTTTCGACCAAGATGGCCGTTGGATTCGCGCAACTCGCTCGGACGGGACGGTCATCGAGGTGTCGGACAAAGACACGGTGACGAATCGATGGAAGGCCGCCGGACTGAAGATGAGGTAGTTGTCGCTTCGCTGCTTTCTTCACGGTTGCAGGATGCGAATGCAGACACCCGCCAAATTGACAAAATCAACGTTCTTTGGGCCTTGATGACTGTTCTTGCTGCCTGCCCAGCAGAAGATCAAGAGGCAGGTGCCAGCCGAATCGCTTGGCTCGTTGCGTTCGACTCCACTGTCGAACAAAGTTCGCTCATCGACTTTGGCTGATACAGCGGGAAGTCCCACGTGCGGCGGCGGGCAATCAGAGCGGACTGCTTCGCAGCGGCGAGTTGGACTTGGGCGGCGCCAAGATCGGCTTTGCCCCGGACATCGGCGAGCCACCTGTGCATGCGAGCGAAGGCAGCGCGGCGAGCAGGACTGCCAGCAGGAGGAGACTTGATCTCATCAAGCATGGCGGCCTTCTCGGCGGACAGCGATGCCGCGCCGCCCCACTGCGGATCGTGGATCAATCGCCGGACTGTGCGCTGACAGCACTGCAGCGACTGCTCGATGTCATGGTCACTGCAACCGGGAAGCCGAACCGTGGCAGTGGCGAGACTGGCAGGGCACATGGACCACCCCAGCCACCGATTCATCCATTGCTCCATGATGCGGTCGTAAGACCAGCCTCCGAGGCCGTGAACAAAATGGTCCGCCACGGCTGACCGGGTCAGCGCCGATATGACCAACGCTCGGGGCACCAACTGCGTCGGGTGGGTGTCCAGATCCCGGGCCACCGCGGGTTGGATCGCGCCGCCTTCCATCCGCCACAACGGTACTTCCATGGACTCGCCCACTCGAAGCGGCCGAACGCCCGCGTCCGGATGCTCGGCAACAGCCTCGTTGTAGAGCCTGACGCACCCCTCCCGGTCGGACCGCATGGCTTCGAGCATGGCTTCGCCGATCGGACTCCGCAGCAACCTGGATGCGAATACCACACTCAACTCGCCCACGCAGGGCCGCAGGAGGCTGCCTACCGCCCCGATCGCCTGCGCCGCGGCGGTCGACCCGGTGGCCAAGTCCCACGCTGCGGCAATCGTCTCAATACCAGTCGCCACTGACTTGCTGACGCCAGCAGGAACATTCGGCACTTGGACAACCCCGGGGGGGCGGAATGCCAGAACACCGTCATGCTCGGTGAGCATCGACATGGTCGTGACCGACAGATTCGCTGGCGGTCGCCCGACCGGTACATCGATATCCCCCACTCGCTCAGTGCCCGTGTCGATGACCAGATTCAACGCATGGGCACCCCACGCATCAGCAAGCGACCGCGTCCTGAAGTACTTCGCCAAGATTCCCGGATGCGGAATGATCGGCTGGTGGCCCGTCGCCACGATCGGTACATCAATCGGAAGCGAGAAGAATCGACGAGTTTGGAGAACAGCATCCGTCATCGGAATCGAACGGATACTCGGCACGGCCGGCTCCAATCGAACTTCAGACACGAGCCAGTGACTCCGCCATCCCACACCTTGCCATCGACCGCTCCAAAGTTGCCTCGTACACCGCGCGGCGGTTGGTCGCATCGGACAGCGGCCCGCCGAAGCAACGGGTGGGATCGTTGTAGATCAGCCTGATCGGCAACTCGCTGATTCGCAGACCGTGGTGGGCAGCCTGCACCCAGAATTGCATCGGGAAGTCGTACCCGTCGACATCCAGTTCAAGATCTCGACAAGCCGCGATGCGATACGCCTTGAAGCCGCAGAATGCATCTGTGATCTGCAATCCAAGCCGATCATTCAGGAGTTGCGTCATAGACGCGTTGATTGCCTGCCGATCTGCTGGCGGCGCGTCATCATCGCAATTCACTCGGAGGTACCGGGTTCCAGAAACGACATCGCAGTCGTCTTGAGCAATGGCAGCCGAGAACTCAGGGATGGCCGCAGGCTCGTGCTGCAAATCGCAGTCCATCGTAATGAGCCAGTCGTATCCGTCGAAGTTCGCCCACCGCAGCATGTCTTGCATCGATCGGCCATAGCCGCGGTTGGTCGCATGACGGATGACTTCCACCGGCTGGCGAGCGAGCAGCAGCGGGGTGTCATCGGTCGACCCATCATCGATGACCAATACATCACCAGCATGCCTGCGAACCTCACCGAGGACATCAGTGACGTACTTCGCCTCGTTGAAGACGGGTATTCCCAGCAGGATGCGCGGTGTCGCGGACATGAGGCGCATAGTGTAGAAGCACCGAGCCGGTTCCCGCGATCATTCGACGAGATTGAGCGTCGCATCGAGGCGATCGAGCAGGCACAACACCTTCGCCTCGGGCGTCACTGGTCGCTTTGCGGCGCCATATTCGGGCAACTCGTGGTGGCTCAGAATGAGGTGCTGCAGGTGCCGAAGCGTCAGTTCGGGAACCGCCGGACTTCCTGCAAGCTCCGCCTCCGAGGCCTTTTCTTCGAGCATGATGGCACCACGCACGATGTGCCCGACAAGATTGCCGTCGACGGTGTAGGAAAACCCGCGGGACCAATCGAGTTCTTCGGTCTTCCCGAGGTCGTGGAGGAACGCGCCAAGCATCAAGATATCGCGATCAAGTTCGA
>DOVP01000147.1:2879-3144 GCA_003520025.1 Phycisphaerales bacterium | reverse complement strand
GGGGTGCTTTCAGGGAGACTTCCGGGGGGGTGCTTTCGGGGAGACTTCCGGGGGGGGAGTCCGGGAACATGGAGGGACAATGGGGTCTGAGGGGGGGTTCTTTCGTCGAAAGGGGTTATTTGGGTCCGTATCGAAGATGCTGCTCCACAAGTGCCTGATCGAACGCATCGAGCGGGCAATCCGGGTCACCGGCGAGGGCGGCCAGCGTGTCGATCAAGGTTTCTTCGTCCCCGCACTGCCATTGGAGCCGCCAGATATGACCATT
>DOVP01000147.1:2316-2543 GCA_003520025.1 Phycisphaerales bacterium | reverse complement strand
CGTTGAAATGAGATCTGGTGTTGATTGATCTGCTGCTGAGATCCGCTGATGCGTGGTTCCACAAGGGGCTCCTGTCGAGGAGTGGTTGGGGGGGCGAACGGGCGGTGGGTATGGTGGTACCTCCCCCAAATCGACCGCGATTCGATCACTGGCCCAAAGATTCTCGGCCCTTGCCGATGGCGCAGAATCCGCGCCATCCCCTTCAGAATTCATCCACAGGGCCGATT
>DOVP01000147.1:0-1957 GCA_003520025.1 Phycisphaerales bacterium | reverse complement strand
GATCGCGTAGCTCAGTTGGTAGAGCAACCGCCTTTTAAGCGGTAGGTCCTGGGTTCGAGTCCCAGCGCGATCATCCTCAGGATTCCCGCAGCGGGAGTCATTCCGCCTCAGGGAGAGAGGGATCGTATTGGCTCACATCCTCCACGCCACCTTCACAGCCGATCGGTTCCATTTCTGGGCCGAGTCTGTCGATCGTTGGCGATTGGTGAGCGAGGCTGGACCGCCGCGGGCAACGAGCGAGCCGCCCAATCAGGCGTTTCCGTGGCATCCATATGGAACACGGCGTTCGGAACTCACGCCATGCCTCGGCCCGGCAGCATCGATTGGACGGGATGACGAGTGTGTACTCCGTTTACCACGCGATCTGCTTGGTCCGTTTCCGAGCGATCGGCTTGCCGCATCGGTTGGTGGCGTTGATCGCAGCGGCGAACCGTGGCTGGCCCGTTTCCGCATTGCAACACGAAGTGTCTCGCCTGTCGAGGGGTTGCGGCTGCTGCTGGCGGTTGCAAGTGGCGACATTGTGTTTGACGAAGAGCCCGGGCATGATGTGTTGTTCTGGGCGGATGCGGCGCGACTGGCGGCTGATCGAGTTGAGCAGCAGCGGTTTGTTCCGTCGATGCGACAGGGCGGCGAGGGCCAGTTGTTCGCGATGTGGCGGCCTTGGCTCCAGGATGAGGAGGCCATATCACGATTGAATGGTCTGCTTGCCGCGATGCCGCCGGTGGCGCGCGGTGTCGATGACACGCTTGGCGAGAATGCCTGGCCGCGGTTGGAGGCGGCGATCGAGGCAATGGCCGATGACTTGATTCGGACCATGCTCCGGCGTGAGGATTTCATTGACGCCATCGACGGGCGTGATCCCACCGATCCGCACGTGCAGTGGCTCGGCGGCCTACTCGGTGGCTCACGGGTGCTTGCGGTCGAGGGCGGAGATACCGTGGCGCTGCTGCGGGCCGCTCGCTCCTGGATCGCCCGGCTTGATGATTTTGCGGCCGGCGAATCATTGCGGCTGCGGCTTGATGTGCGGCCTCCTGAAGGCGACCGTGAGCAGTGGCATCTGACGCTGGGGCTCGCGGCGATCGCCGACGTGACGCTGGCCGTGACGGCCGAGGATATTTGGAAGGCCACGCCTGAAGCTGTGCAGATGGCAGGGCAGAGCGATCCACAGGATGTGCTGCTGACGGAACTGGCTCGGGCAGCGCGGCTGTGGCCGGCGCTGGAACCGCTGCTTGAGGAGGCGACGCCGAGCAGCCTGACACTGTCTACCCGCGAGGCATGGGCGCTGCTGGGCGAATTTCGACCACTCTTGGAAGAGTCCGGTTGCATTGTCGCCGTGCCCTCTTGGTGGGGCGGCAAGGACAACACGCTTGGCCTACGCATGGTGATCGACAGCGGCGAGATCGACGATCTTGACGGTCCACCGCGTGGCATGGCGAGCGCCATTCAATATCGCTGGCAAGTGGCGGTGGGCGATCAACCGTTGTCGCTGGAGGCGCTTCGCCGCCTGCGTGATCAGCAGACACCGTTGGTGCAAGTAGACGGCAGATGGATCGAAGTCGATCAAGAGCAACTGACCAAAGCGATCGATCTACTTGAGCGGCATGAAGCAACCGAGGCCACGCTGCTCGACGCCATGCGTATGGCATCGGACGAAGTCGAGTCTGAAACGGGCTTGGCGATCCTCGGCATTGACGCAACCGGGTGGGTGGCTTCGCTCTTGGAGGGGCCGTCCGACGAGGGTGTGACCCCGCTCGATCAGCCCGAGTTGTTCAGCGGGACTTTGCGTCCCTATCAGGTGACTGGGCTGAGTTGGCTCGGATTCCTCGACAAGTTCGGGCTCGGTGGCTGCCTCGCCGATGACATGGGCCTTGGCAAGACCGTGCAACTCATCGCGCTCTTGCAGCATGAGCGGGCAGCGGGCGGTGACGTCGGACCGACCCTGCTTGTCGTACCGACG
>DOVP01000309.1 GCA_003520025.1 Phycisphaerales bacterium | reverse complement strand
CGCAGTATGTCGGGTGGATCTCGGTCGGGTTCTTCGTGTTGGCGATTCCTTTTGCATGGATCACGTGGAAGACCCAGTGGATTCTTTGGGCCTACATCCTGCACAACCTTGTTGACTGGGCCGTCGATCCATTCCTCACATCCGGACATGTTTCTGACCTGCTCGCAGGGGGATGAGATGGAACGGAGTTCATCGACCAGATGCCAATGGGGGCGAATTCCGGTGCCGGTTCCATTTCCAGCGACTCTTCGTTTTGCAAGCCAATACTGATTATCCTCCTCTCAGCCACCGCCTCCGACAAGGGTGGCGATGATGTCGGCGTACCACTGCGCGGCGATTCCGATTCCGATGAGCGCCACGTTGAAGATGTTGGTCACTAGGATCAGGAAGAACACGATCATGCCCGCCATCGAGGCGTTCGGGTGGTTGTACAACTGACGGATCTTCATGGACGACGCGGCAAGGATGCGGGAGCCGTCCAGCGGGGGAACGGGGATCAGATTCAGGGCGAACAGCACGAGGTTGAGCCATCCACCAAGCCAAAGGAAGTTGCTCATGTGCACCATCCACTCGGCCGAAGGGCTGGTCTGCGTGGTCGGATCGAGTCCCCACCAAATACCAAGTGCTGTCAGCGAGACGAAGGCCAATGCCAGATTCATCGCTGGTCCGGCGAACGCGACAAGCGCTTCGCCCCAGTGGCGATGGCGGAAGTTCCAAGGCCGCACCGGCATCAGGCCCCACGCGAAGCCAATGAGCGCGAACACAATGAGCGAGAAACCGCCCATGTGGACGACCGGGTTGGCCGACATGTGCCCGGTCTCAATGGGCGTGGAGTCGCCTTCCCAGATGGCCGCCCATCCATGAGCCAATTCATGCAGGGTGATGGACAGCAGGACCCAGAAGATCCAACTCAGCAGATAGGGAAGACCCTGCGTTTGAAATACGTCGTGAACCCACCAACTCATCGCATGGCCGCCTTGCTGCTCATGCGATGTTGGCGGCTTCCCTCGCCGCAGTCTTTTGGGCCGTTTTGAGCGCATCGACGTCGAGGCCGAGCTGCACGAGATGCGCTTCCGGGCCGTGCGGCTTGGATCTTTCGTCCTCAAGCGCCTTCATTGCCGATTCGCTCGAATAACGGCCGAACATCATTGCCTTGATCGTTGCGAGCAGACCTCGAATCGAGGTGAAGGTGTGATCGACGGCGGTTGCTTCGTATCCGCTGTGCACCATGCAATTGGCGCATTTGGGATTACCCGACTCGAAGCCATAGTTGGGCCACTCGGTCTCCGTCATCAGTTCGTCAAAGGTGTCCACATAGCCTTCGTTGACGAGATAGCACGGCTTCTGCCAGCCAAAGAGGCTGTAGGTGGGATTGCCCCATGGCGTGCAGTCGTACTGGCGTTTGCCCATCAGGAACTCAAGGAAGAGCACGGACTGGTTGAACTTCCATCGCTTTCTGCGGTTTGAGAGCAGCATGTTGAACAGGGCACTGGTCTTCTTGCGGCCGAGGAAGTTGGCCTGATCGGCGGCAGCCTCGTAGGCGTAGCCCGGACTGAGCATCATGCCCTCGACACCGGCGTCCATCATTTCATCGAAGAAATCTCGGATGGCGTTGGGGTCGGCACCTTCGAAGAGTGTGGTATTGGTCGTGACGCGATACCCCATCTCGACGGCGGTGCGAATCCCCGCCATTGCTTTGTCGTGGGTGCCTTCTCGGCAGACCGCGAAATCATGGTCGTCCCGCGGGCCATCCATGTGGACCGAGAACGTGAGGTACTTGGTGGGCTCAAACCAACCTGCTTCAAGTTTCTCTTTCAGGAGAATGGCGTTGGTGCAGAGGTAGATGTACTTCTTCCGATTGGCCAGTTCCTGCACGAGTTCCCGGATGGGTCCGTACAGCAGTGGCTCGCCACCTGCAAGGGAGACCATGGGTGCTCCGCATTCGTCTACGGCTCGGAGGGCCTCGTCAAGTGGCATGTCCTTGCGGAGGATGTGGGCCGGATATTGGATCTTGCCACACCCGGCGCAGGCCAGATTGCAGCGAAACAGCGGCTCCAGCATGAGGACCAAGGGGTACTTCCTCCGGCCTCGCAATCGCTGCTTCAGCACATAACTGGTGACAGTCCACATTTGGCTGATCGGTACACCCATGGGCGGGGATGGTATCACCGGCAGGGAGCTCGATTTCGAGCATTTTTTTGGACAGATGCCAGAACTTTCACCGGGTTGGCGAGGTATCAATCCCATGCTTGCCATTGAGCTGCAACCAGTGCTGTCGCTGTGCCTTCTTCGCGATGCCTCGGCTATGATCGCCGCCGCGGTGCTTGAGGAGATTCGGGTACTGCTGAGGATCAGGCCGCGGCCCGCGGTCACGGAGTGCCAAGCGGCCGTGCAGCCGGTTTCAACCCAGAGCGACGAGGCCCTGATCGAGGCCCACCTTGCCGGCGACGAGGGGGCCTTCGAAACGCTGGTTTCTCGGTACATTCGAGAGTTGGTGCCCTACCTCGCTCGCGTGACCGGATCTCGGGCTACGGCGGACGATGTATTTCAGGAAGCCTTCTTGCAGGTTCATCAGTCCGCTCACACATTCGATCTGTCCCGGCGATTCAAGCCGTGGCTCTACACCATTGCCGTGAACAAGGCGCGGGACTGGCATCGCCGTCAGTCCCGCCGTCGCGCGGTCTCGCTGTCCACGCCGATCGGCAGTGAGGGCGAGGGGGCCGGCATCATCGATCTGATCGAAGGCGACTCTCCAATACCCACAGAAGGTATTGAGCAGGTTGAGTTGGCGAGCCGCGTCCGCGACGCTGTCGACAGCCTTCCGCACCATCTACGCGAGATCATTCTGCTGAGTTACTTCCAGAAAATGAGTTACAACCAGATTGCCGAAACCCTTCAAGTGCCGCTGGGTACTGTCAAGAGCCGCCTGCACGCAGCGGTGGCATCGTTTGCGCAGGCCTGGACGCAGTCCAGTAGCGGCGAAGAGGAGGCGCCGGCGTGAGTGAACCCCGAGACACCTTTGCCAAACTCTCTTCGCCCGATGCGGACGCGGTAGATCACATTGCGGCCGACGGGTTCGATGCGGAGCGTGTACCAACGCTCGATGGCGACGAGCGAACTCGCGGCGAAGCGCTCGTAGATCTGTTCTCACTGCTCGATTCCTATCCGGTCAAACCGCTGAGTGAGGACGAAGAGCAGACGCTCATTGATGCCACGATGGCCCGCATCCGCCGCGCCGAAGACGATCGCAGCGACCGCATGAGTCTGGACAACCAGTCGGTCATGCTCGGGCGAGGCCTTCGCTTCCGCATCGCTGAGGCCCTTGCCGTCGCGGCCGTGCTGGCCATGGCGACTGCGGCGATCTGGTCGTTTGGCACCACCGCCCGATCGGGGGCCGATTTCGCCCGAACTCACCGAAATCTCGGCGAACTGCACGCTGGGATGTCCGGGTTCCAAGATGCCAACGACGGAGACAGGCCGCTGACTGATGCCTCTCGAGCGGTGGGCAAGCTCTTCGGTGGCCGCGACCCTCAACTGCTCGACATGCAGCGTGTTGCGGATCAGGGCTACTGCAAGCCAACTTTCCTGAGGAATCCTCGCAGGCCCTCAGCAGGTCATCACGGCTTCTCGTATGCGACTCTCTCTCATGCTCAAACACCCCATCTCGATCATGCCAAGGTGATACTCATCGGCGACCGGAACCCGGTATTGACGGGCCTGCTCGTGGGCAAGACCTATGAAGTGGCCATGCAGGACAGTCCCATACATGCCCGTCTGATCAAACGGCCGAGTGTTCTTTTCTCTGATGGCCACACGGAGGACTTGGATGATGCCGCCTGCGAGGGCGACTGTATCTGGGCGATCGATCCAAGTCCTGGACCTGCCCCGATAGAGATCTTTCTCGCTCATTGAGAGTGCCTTGCTCCGGCCCCACTGGTGCCGTAGACTGCGCGGCTCGCCCCTCGCGGAGGGGCACAGATCTCAGGAGCCGATCGATGCCTAAAAACAAGCCCAACAAGGGACTCCTCAAGCGGATCCGGATTACCAAGTCCGGTCGCGTGAAGTCCAAGCCAGCCTTCGGTCGGCATCTGCGAAGCCACAAGTCCGGCGACTTGATGCGTTCTTATCGAAAGGCCAAGTACGCCCACGCGTCCGATGTCAAGCGGGCTGCCGGGATGTTGCACCGCCGGATTGTTGCGGCCGATACTGGCGTTTCCAGAGGCAAGGACGCCGACGAATCCTGATTTAATGAAACACCGATCCGATATCGGGTGAAGCGGTCGGATGACCCGACCCCCCGACTCGGGCGAGGAGTACGAGACATGCCACGCGTTCGCAAAGGTTCGGCCACCGTCAAGGCCAGAAAGCGCATTCTTCGCGCTGCCCGGGGCTACTGGGGCACCAAGCACCGTCACAAGCAGCAGGCCAAGGTCGCGCTGCTTCGCGCCGGGCAGTATGCCTACCGCGATCGTCGCAATCGCCGTCGCGACTTCCGTCGTTTGTGGATCACCCGCATTTCGGCCGCTTGTCGAATGCGAAGCACCCGCTACAGCCGCTTCATGAATGGCCTGTCACAGGCGGGCATCGCGCTCAACCGCAAGATGCTCAGCCAGATCGCCATCGAAGACCCAGCTACGTTCGACGCGCTCGTCGCCCAGTCCGAGGCGGCGACCACTTCGTGCAAGGCTTCGGCCTGAACTGCGGATATCCCCTGACGTGGCTCGCTTTCTGATTGAAGCTCTCCGGAACCACAAGGAAGTTGGCGCCATCGTCGCGTCCGGGCGTTATTTGGCCCGGGCGATGACTGCAACGATTGGTGGCAACGGTCACATCGATCGTGTTCTGGAGGTTGGGGCTGGAACCGGCGCTTTCACAGGAAGCATCCTCAATCGACTCGGGCCCGGCGGTTCAGCCGATATCGTTGAACTCAACCCAATTTTCTGTCAGAAGCTGCGAAACAAAGTTGTTGGTCCGTGGTCCGATCAAAATGGAGATCGATCTGCCAAGGTGATCGAAGGATGCATTGAAGATGCGAATCTGGAGGAGTCCTACACAACTATTGTGTGTGGCTTGCCGTTCAACTCCTTTTCACCCGACGTCGCCCGGCGGATTCTGCGGCAACTCGCCGCCCTTCTCTCGCCGGGTGGCACGCTTACTTTCTTCGAGTACGCGGGATTCCCGTCGCTCCGGTGTTTGATGCCCGGTCCATGGCAGAAGCATGCCAGATCGCACCGTCTGTTCCTACAGCAACTCTCGGCACCGATGAGTCAGCGGCGCACGTTCGTTCTTCGCAACATCCTGCCCGCATGGGCAGTCTCGCTGCACGCCCAGGGGAGTTGAAGGTGGGCGACGTGATGGAGTTTCTCAACGAGTTGCATCACCTGCAGGCTAGGTTTGATGCGCTCAAACCGGAACTTTGGCTCACGGTGCGTGATCCGGAGCATGGTGTTGAAGGCTACGTTGTTGTTTGGACCACGCTCAATGCCATAGGTGGCCCCCTTGGCCGGACTGGCAAGGGCGGCACTCGCATCACGCCGACGGTGACGATTGACGAAATTGGCCGGCTCGCGCGGACACAGTCGCTCAAGAATGCGGCGGCAGGACTGAAACTCGGCGGTGCCAAGTCCGGGCTTCAGGCCGATCCACACGCGGAGAACTTCGAGGAGACGTACCGCCGATTCGTCAGACTGGTCGC
>DOVP01000083.1:1204-4915 GCA_003520025.1 Phycisphaerales bacterium | reverse complement strand
GAAACTCGCCGAATTCGAACAGCGAAATCGTTGGTGCGCTTCCAGAAGGCGAATGGATCACCCGGACACCGAGCATGATCCGCAAACTCGCCCTGATCGCCAAGGTGCAGGACGAGGTCGGACATGGGCAGCACCACAGATGTAGAACTGACTGTATCGGCCATCATGTGCCCCTATTGCGGGTCGTCCAATACGCGGCTGGACAGTTCCTTCGGGCCGACAAGATGCCGGTCAATACACTTCTGCGACGGATGTCGAAACCAATTTGAGCACATCAAAGCCGTCACGGGCTGAGGTTCGCAAACCCTACAACCGATACAGAATCCGGCTTTTTGACCCAAAGTGACCATCTGTCGCATGGACTGTCAAAACCATTACGCGGAACCCTCTTGATGATCACACGCTGCAACCAATGGCAACTAGTTGGTGGATAGCGTTGTTCTGAATTAAATCGCGCCCAAGGAGTTTGCACATGCCAACCGTAACGACCACGATTCAACTGATGATGATTGCCAGTTGCAGTCTCGTCGCTTCAGTCAACGCCGCCGTGTCCGCAGATATGTTCGTCGAACCACTGACACCTGGGATGGGAGACGGTTTTGGTGCGAGCGTTGCAATCGGCGACAGTTATTACGTCGCTGGTGCGCCAACCGATGATGATGTCGCGTCTGATGCTGGCAGCGTCACGATATACATCTGCGATCCCAGCGGTGTCCCCGTCACCACGATTCTGGAAGCACCATCCGGCCTCAACATTGGCGCCCACTTCGGCAATATCGTCGCTGCCGATGGTGACACATTCGTTGTGTCGGCTCCAGCCAAACACAACTCCACGTTGGCCCCGGTTGGTGCGATCTATGTCTACACAGTCGGCATCTCCACCATCACGCTGCAGGCTGTGCTGCAGCCATCCACAATCATTCCAAGTGACTTGTTTGGCCAAGATGTTGACATCATCGGCGACACCGTCGTCGTCGGAGCACCGGGGTCCGCGGGTGGCGAAGGAAGCGTCTTTGTCTACACCCGCACAATGGGCGACTGGTCCACCGGAAGCGAAGTCTTTGGGCCACATGGCGACGACGGCGATGGATTCGGTTGGGCGGTCGCATTGGACCATGACAACGAAGAACGCATGATCGTCGGCGCTCCTTGGGACGACGACGCCGGGCCGAATGCCGGACGCGTCCATGTGTATGAATATCTCATGTCGACATGGAGTCCACTGTCTGAAATCGACCAGGCTGACATTGGCTCCGCGACCAGCCGACTCGGAATCAAGGTCGACTTTGACGGAGATCACTTTGCGGTGGGCGAACCACTCAATGGCAACGGCTTCATCCACATCATCGGCTGGGACGGATCCAGCAGCAGTTGGGGCCTCGTCGAGACACTCCAACCCACAACCTCGGCGAGTTACAGCCTCTTCGGTGAGTCATTATCGCTGGACGGGGAATTGCTTGCCGTGGGCGTACGAATGTCCGATCTCAACGGCACGATGTCCGGTGCGGGGTATCTCTTCCGCCTCATTGCCAGCAGCGACTGGGAGCAATTGGTCGAGTTGGAAGGTGACACCAACGGCGTTGGCTACACCCTCGGCCAAGGCGTCTGCGTCAATCAAGACATCTTGGCTATGGGTTCACCCGGTGCCACCACCATCACCACCACCACCATACAGGGCGGTCTGGTCTTTGGCTGGGATGTCAGTTCCACGCCAGGATGTCCCGCGGACATCGAGATGACCGGCGTCGTCGATGCCGATGACCTCGCAGCCCTCCTACTCGCATGGGGCACCTGTACAGATCCGATGGGGTGTCCAGAGGATCTCGATGATGACAATGAAATCGGCGTACTTGATCTGCTGCTCCTACTCGCCGACTGGGGCGGGTGTTAGTTCGATGCAACGTGGCCACGCTGCAAATTGCTGCTCTTGACGCTTCTTCCCAAATTGGCACACACAAATCCTTACACAGGCGATAGTTGGAGGTAGCCCCATCCGCAGGAGAACTCCAATGCCTCTGCCACACTGCACATCTCCCCTCCGCGTCATGACGCTGTGCCTCTTGCCCATCCTCATGTGCGCCCCACTGACGCACGCATCCGTTTTCGCTCAGGAATCCCGCGTCGAAAATCCAACGCCCGCGGCCAACGACAAGATGGGATCCAGCCTTGCTGCTGGTGCCAGTTGGCTCGCCGCCGGCGCGCCCCGTGACACAACCTGGGGAACCTACACAGGTGAAGTCGCCATCTTCCCTTGGGACACCTCCACCGGATGGGGGACACCATTCACCATCACCGAGTCCACACTCGGCAATTTTGCCTACTACGGTACTTCGGTTGCAGCCAATAATGATGACGACCGACTCGTGGTGGGATGCCCCGGCTATGCGGTCACTTCTTCGCGAGTTGGCGCTGCGTGGATCTACGACATCAACCCCACCGCGGGCAGTGCCTCGTTCATCACCATGCTCAGCCCAGCAGGGCTGTCTAGCGGCGATGACTTCGGCTACGCGGTCGCCATCTACAACGACTACATCGCAGTTGGCGCCCCCGATTACAACGATACCGGCGCCGTCTGGATCTATCAGATCGATTCCAACAACGACTGGGTTCAGCAAATGGTGCTCCAACCATCCGATCTTGTCTCTGGATCGGAATTTGGCTTCTCTCTGGCCATGCACGAAGATCGTCTGGTGATCGGCGCACCTGGCCACTCTGCCGGTGGGCAGGATGCCGGCCGCGTCTATGTCTATGACTTGATCAACACCACATGGACCACATGGGGACAAGTCGCCGATTGGGATGGCCCTGCTGGAGCGAGACTCGGGGAAGCAGTGGATGTGTTTGAGGCATGGGTCGTCGCAGGTGCGCCGGAAGAATCAACCAACCTGCCGATGATTGGCCGAGTCCACCGATACCTCTACAACGGTCGAACCGATGTCTGGAGTGAACTGAGTTCGCTCGAAGGAAGCGGCTCAGGCGATCGATTTGGAGCCGCCGTCTCATGTCGAGGCGACCGCACGCTGATAGGCGCCCCCGGCGAACAGACGGTCGGAACAGACGTCGGCCGCGCCTATCTGTTCCATGAAGAACTGGAACTGGCGATCTTCGAGGACGATCAGGCCGACGCATATGACGAAGTTGGCGCATCGGTTCATCTTGCCAGCGCAACAGCCTTTGCTGGTGCCCCTGGGGCCGCTGCAGGCAACAATCAGAACGGCGGGGTCGTCACGGAATGGGATGCGCTCGGTACGCCAGGGTGCCCCGGCGATCACAACGTCGATCTCGTTGTGGATGCAGACGATCTCGAGACCTTTCTCAAGAACATGACCGTCTACCCCACCGCGAGCCCCTCCCTCAGTGATCTCGATGACAACGCGATCACCAATGTTGTCGACCTGCTCGAACTGCTCGCCGTCTGGGGAAGTTGTCCGTAGCGTCCGACTCCGCCGCCACAGGCACGATTTTCAATGCGGGTACCGTGGGCCGCACTCACTCCGCCATACCGCCGACCCTCCCCGGGGGGAAACCGATCCCCCCGGAACCGCCGCCCGCCTCCGGAACCACCGACTTGTTGATGGAGGCCGCGAAGTGCCCTTTATCGGGCATGTGATCGATGATCTCGAACACCCGATGCGGTTTGCAATCTGACCATCATCCCCGCGTTGGAAGGCCCTGTTATGGTTTCCGGACTCCACGCACTCCGCGCACTCC
>DOVP01000083.1:0-886 GCA_003520025.1 Phycisphaerales bacterium | reverse complement strand
CGCACTCCGCGCACTCCTCGAAAGGAAGAACCATGCGACATCTCACTGCCTTTGTGGCCGGACTGGCCTTCATCTTCTCTGCCAGCACCATTGCTCAGGACCACCCGGACCACCCGGACCATCCGGACCATCCGGACCATCCGGAGCACCCTGAGCAGCCTGAGCAGCCAGATGCCGCCGCCAAAAAAGAGACGGTTCTGACCATCGGCGACAAGGCCCCCGCCGTCAAGGTCGCCAAGTACTTCAAGGGCACACCCGTCGACACCTTCAAGCCAGGCAATGTCTACGTCATGGAGTTCTGGGCCACATGGTGCGGCCCGTGCGTCGCCCAGATTCCGCATCTCACCAAGATGCAGAAGGAACACAAGAAGGACAACGTACAGTTCATGAGCACCGCCGTCTGGCAGCGTGAAGAAACACAGGCCGATCGCGAAAAGAAGGTCGGCGACTTCGTTGCCGGCAAGGGTGATGCGATGCAGTACACCATCGCCATCGACAACGAAAGCTACATGGCCGATCACTGGATGAAGCCAGCCGGGCAAAACGGCATTCCCGCCGCCTTCCTCGTCGGCAAGACCGGGGAGATTGAGTGGATCGGCCATCCCGGCTCGCTCGACGGCGTGCTGAATCAGTACCTCACTGGAACGTGGGATCGCGCTGCGGCCAAGGCCAAACTCGATGAAGAGCAGCGATTCGCCAAGAAGGGTCGCGAGTTGATGATGAAGGCGATGATGGCCGAGCGCAGTGGCGATCGTGCTGCGGCGGCAGCGGCCTTTGAGGAACTCGCCAAGGAATTTCCCAACAACGAAAACGTCATGGCCATGCAGTTCGACTTCCTGCTTGGGGATGCCGCAACAGCCGATCAGGGATACGCCATCGGCCGCAA
>DOVP01000044.1:5873-6814 GCA_003520025.1 Phycisphaerales bacterium | reverse complement strand
CCGAGAGCGAAGATGCGATGGTTGCGGGAAGCGTGCCGCCCACCTGAGCAGAGACGAGCAGTTCTATCCCCATGACCGAGTTCATCATCCAATACGCGGAATACCTGCCATGGGTCGTGCTTGGTCTGTTGCTTGCGAGCGGCATCGGCATTCCGATCGGCGAGGACATCGTCATTATTCCGGCGGGCATCATCATCGGCGAGCAAGCGATTGGCGCAGACATCTGGGTACCGACACTCATAGCCGCAATCGTCGGCGTGGCCACAGCCGACATGCTGTGGTTCTTCTGGTGCAGCAAATTTGGAACACGGCTGCTGCACAAGCGGTTTATCCGGCGTTTCCTGCACCCGAAGCGGCTGCTGCAGGCCAAGCATCAGATCGATGAGCGGGGCATTTGGTTCATCGTTGCGGCGAGGTTCATTCCGGGAAGTCGCACTCCAGCGATTACCGTTGCGGGGCTTATGCACATGAAGATGTGGCGATTCGCGATCGCCACATGGTCGTGCGTACTCGTGACCGCCTCCATGCAATTCGGGGCCGGCCTGTTGATCGGCTACGGCATTGCTTCTCGAACGACATTTGGCACAGTGCAGTGGATCATCGCCGGTGTCGTACTCGTGGTCGCCATCTCAGCCCTTGCCATCGTATTCGCGCGATCTCGCGGCAAGAAGGAGCCACCCCGCGCCCGAGCGGCTTGGCTGCGTCGATATCGCCGGTCGACCGAATCTGGACGGCGTTGAGGCTGCTGCTACAGGGTCGCTTGTTATCCTGCTCCGCATGAGAGCAGTGATCACCGGCCAAATCGGAATCGACAAGAAACCCTACCTTGAGGCCGTTCGAGAACTCGGCGGCCAGCATGGCAAGCGGATCGAACTCTACAACGTCGGGAACATGATGTACCGCGAGGGGCCGGATGTGCGGTCGGGTCGTATTCTTGACCT